>JADZAF010000033.1 GCA_020852755.1 Bryobacterales bacterium | reverse complement strand
TCGGAAAGCCGACGATGCCATTCAGAAGCTGGTCGACCTGATAGCCGCGTGACCGCCAGCCCAGAAGCCGCCTTCTCTCCCAATTGCCGCTGGGCGGCGCCGCGCCAAGCTCGCTCCCTCTCCGTGCTTGCGAATCTATTCGGCTGAGCGCTGACCGCTGACCGCTGACAGCCGGAGATCTGCGACAAATTCCCAGACTTTGCGGGCTGGAATCTAGAACCGCCACTTCACCGCAAACTGCACCTGCCGGCCCTCGAACGCCAGCGTGGACCTTCCGAAATTGGTATTGCTCCAGCGCTGGGTGGCTGCGTTGAAGGTTCCCAGTGAATTGTTGCTTGGCGTCCGCAGGTTCACCCGGTTGAACAGGTTGAAGAACTCGGCGCGAAACTCGATGGTGCTGGCATCCGATGCGAACCCCGGGGCGCGCCACGCCTTCAGCAGCGACGCGTCGGCCGATGCGAAGCCCGGGCCGCGAAAGGTGTTTCGGCCCAGGAGCGGCACGCTGCCTGCCGGCGCCGGGCGAAACAGGTCCGCCCATCCCCCGACCGGTCCGAACACTCCATCCGAGAACGCCCGGGGCCCGCTTCCGGGAACTCGTGGCAGGGCGGCCGCCGGGTTCGGCCGGTCGTTGAAGGCGCCGTCCAGGTTGTAATCCTCGTTGGTGATGACGGTGAATGGGAAGCCGGACTGCAGGGAAACGATGCTGCTCAACTGCCATCCACCCAGAAGGGTTCCCGCGAGGCCGGGTTTGCCGCGCAGGAACGGGACTTCCCAGACGACGTTGGCCGCCAGCCGGTGGGAGGCGTCAAAGGCTGACAGGCCGCGGTCCAGACGCAGATTGTTCACTTCCATGGAGCCCTGCACCTCGCCCGAGCCGCCTCCGAATGGCTCCGAATCCACGTCGATCGAACGCCCGAAGGTATAGGCTGCCTGCGCCAGGTAGCCGCTGCTGAATCGCCTGGTGACCTGCGCCGTCACGGCATGGTAACTCGAGCTGACCGCGTTCGATCCCCAGATGATGGAGCCGAAGCTCTGGTTCACCCGGTTGACGGCGCCGTCCGCGCGGTCTCCGGAAAAACGGTTGAGTTCGTTGCGCACCAGCTGCTTCCGTCCGGCGTTGCCCAGGTAGTTGACCTCCGCCACCCAGTCGCCGGGCAGGCGCCGCTGCACTCCCCAGAACCACTGCCAGTTGTAGGGCGTCACCAGGGTCGGATCCACCGCCTGCAGGCCGGGACGCAGCGCCGGGCTGCCGTTGTTGGCGTCCAGCGGGCGTGCGAACGATGGGTCGCCGGTGAAGGGAATCCGGTAGACGGCTGAGGGATTCTGCCCGGGAGTCAGCGCCGAAAGCGTCACCGGCATGGAGTACGGCGTGTTGAAGCGCGTGTTGCCGCTGAAGTTGCTCCAGATGCGGTTGTAGAACAGGCCGGCGCCCGTCCGCACGGACCATTTTCCCGAACCGGTCGGGTCCCAGGCGATGCCCAGCCGGGGCGCCCAGTTGTTGTTGTCGCGGCGGTAGAGCGGATCCCGCTCCACGATGGCGGCGTCCCGCACCGAACCGGAGCGGAACTCCAGCGTCGACAGCTTCCGGTTCTTCTCCCGCAGGCTCCCGAAATTCTCGTAGCGCAGGCCCAGATTGATCGTCAGCCGCGGCGTGATCTTCCAGTCGTCCTGCAGGAAGAACGCGAACTCTTTCTGCCGGAAATTGCGGTAGGTGCCCATGGGGCGTCCGGTCCCTGGATCCACCCGGGCCAGCACCGAGAGCACCTCGTCGTCGGCGAAGTCCATCAGGTCCTCGAACGCCACCGTGGGCTTGAAGTTGGTCGGGAAATCGCTGTTCTCCTGAAAAGCGCGGAACTCTCCGCCGAATTTCACCGCGTGCCGCCCGGCGATCCAGCTCATGGCGTCGTAGATGTGATAGGTATTGGTCCGGATGTCCAGCGGAAACACCAGGCCGTCGGTCTGGCTGAACAACGCCGCGGACCGCCCGGATACGTTCATCGTCACGTAGGGAATCTCGGGGAAATTGCCGTCGGTATACTGCGGATCGGAGTTCCAGCCCAGCCGGAGATCGTTGGTCAGGGTACCCGAGAAGATGTGCGTGTGATTGAGACCGACGTTCTGATCGAGTTCCAGGGTGGTGGCCTGGAACGCGCGCACGCTGTTGCCGCTGGCCGATTGCCGGTCCTGGTCGTTCACGCTGTAACGCGCGTAGAAGTTGTCGCGCCCTTCGTTGAGGGTGTAATCCAGCCGGCCTGAGAACTGGTTGTCGTTGGTGTAGCCCCGCACCGGGATGAATACGTCGCCCAGGTCCGGGATGCCGTCCGGCGGGCCGGCCACCCGGACTCCCGGAGCGGGACTGCCGATGTCGCGAAGGTTGAAATTCGGATTCGCCAGCGGTGGAAAATCGCGCAGCAGCCGGGCGGCCAGGGAGTTGGGCCGCGTGCGAAGCACGAAGTCGCGAAACTCCGGCGTTTCCACCGTCGCCTGGCGCTGCTGCGGCTGCCGCAGCCGCAGTCCCTGGTACGAACCGAAAAAGAACAGCCGGTTGCGCAGGATGGGCCCTCCCAGCGTGGCGCCGAACTGGTTGCGTTTGAACTCCGGCTGCGATCCGGCCCGCGCTTCGAAAGTGTTGGAGGCGTCCAGGTTGTCGTTGCGCAGAAACCAGAAGGCGCTTCCGTGCAGGTCGTTGGTGCCGGCCCGCGTGATCACGCTGATCAGCGCGCCGCCCGACCGGCCATATTCGGCCGAAAGATTGTTGGTCACGATCCGGAACTGCTCCACCGCGTCGGGATTGAGCGTGATGGTGGTGCGCCCGCCCTGCCGGTCGTTGTTGTTGCTGACTCCGTCCAGCAGGATCTGGTTGTCGCGGAAACGGGCGCCGCTGGCGCCGATCCGGGCATCCGTGGTTTCCGATTCCTGCAGTCCCGAGCCGGCCACCCGGATCACCCCGGGCTGCAACTCCGCCAGCTGGTAGACGTTGCGCCCGTTCAAGGGCAGATCGACGATGGAGCGCTGGTTGACGACCGCGGAAACCTCGCCCCGCTCCAGGTTCAGCGCGGAGGCTTCCGCCGTCACCGTGACGCTTTCCGTAACCGCCCCCACCACCAGCCGGACGTCCGCGCGCCGCACTTCGCCCACGTCCACCGTCACGCCCTGCTGTTCCTCGGTCTTGAATCCCGGCCGCTCGATGCGCAGCGAGTAGGCGCTCCCGGCAGGCAGGCTGACCAGCCGGTAGATGCCGGCCTCGTTCGATTCCACCGTCCACTGCCGTCCTGTGCGCGACTCCGTGGCCGTGATCTTCGCGCCCACTATGGTCGCGCCGGAGTCGTCCGTGACCGTCCCGGTGATCTCACCCAGAATCCGTTGTCCGTAGCTCGCCGGGCCGGCGCTCACGAGCAGAGCGGTAATTACAAAAGCATGGCAAAGCCGCATAAGTGCATGTTACCGGCTGGCTATGTGAGAAAACGGTTACAGAAGCGCGCATCTGTATCTTCTCGAACATCTCCGGGCGGCCGGGCCCGCCGCGCATGCTTGGCCCTCGGCACGTACTTTATGGAATCTTGAGGAACCAGCGGATGTGGCAGGCTACTTCCACGAAGCCCTCCGAACGGTAAAGGCTGTTGCCCGTTTCATTGGTGGTCAGGCAATCCAGGTAGGCGTGTACGGCCCCCTGCGCCTTCAAGTGCCGCAGCATGGCGCGCAGCATCTCGCGTCCGAAGCCGCGCCCCTGGCAGCCTGGGTCCACCGCCAGCAGGTCGATGTACCCCAGGCAGGTCTCCGCATCCAGCGTGCCGGACGAGAACGCCGCGATCCCGCCCCCGGTCTCGCCCAGCAGCATGATCTGGGTCTCGAAGATCTTGTGAATGCGCGACCGCCAGCGCTCCTTCCAGTCCTTGCCGTTCAAAGGGCCGAACAGGGCATCGGAAGTTCGCGCCCAGGTCACCGGCTCGAAACTCGCCAGAATCAGTTCTTCCAGGCGCGGGAAATCCGCGGGGGTCGGGGAGCGGAAGCATAGTGCCATGTCGCCCGTCGATTCTATCAGGGCTCGGCAACCACTGTTGGGCTCGTTTTGGCCCTGTTCGGGTTCCGGCGATCTGCTCCTGCAAGCCGGAGTGTCTCGAAATTAACAAAAATAGTTGAAGGCCTTATTGACTGAATTGGCAGGGATCCGGCACCATGGCAGCTTCGGAGGCCCTTGCGATGAAGACACTACGGTGCATGATCCCGGTTCCGGCTGTGCTGGTGGTCCTGATTCTCCCGGCTGTCCTGGGAGCCCAGAGCCTCACTCCGCTGCAGCAACTCGGTAAATCCATCTTTTTCGACAGCAATCTGTCGGTGAACAGGAATCAGTCCTGCGCAGCGTGCCATGGCCCTGCCGCGGGCTGGACGGGCCCGGATTCCGCCATCAACGGCGGGGGGGCCGTTTACGAGGGTTCGGTTGCGGGAAAGTTCGGCAACCGCAAGCCGCCGAGCGCGGCCTACGCCACGCCGAGCCCGATACTGCACTACCTCATGGAGAAGAAGGAGGCTTTGTTCGTGGGCGGCAACTTCTGGGACGGCCGCGCTACCGGCGAGCGGCTGGGTAATCCCGCAGCCGAGCAGGCGCTGGGGCCGTTCCTGAATCCCGCGGAACAGGCGCTGCCCGACTCGGCCTGCGTCGTCCACAGGGTATGCACTGCCGCCTACCCCGTGACGTTCGAACAGGTTTGGGGATCGACGTCCTGCGACATCGCCTGGCCCGCGGATGTCGAAACAGCATGCCGGAGTACGAGCGGCACGGTGGGGCTTTCCCCTGCGGATCGTGCGAAGGTTTCCGCCAATTACGACAGCATTGGCAGGTCGGTCGCGGCTTATGAAGCGTCGAGCGAAGTCAACGCTTTCACCTCGAAATACGACTACTACCTCGCCGGACGCGCGGAGTTGACCAAGGAAGAAAAGAAAGGGTTGAACCTGTTCAAGAGCAAAGGCAAGTGTGCCAAATGCCACGTGCTCGACCCGGGGCCGAACGGTGAACCGCCTCTGCTGACGGACTTCACCTACGACAACCTCGGTATTCCGCGGAACTCGCTGAACCCCTTCTACTACTCGCCGGACAATCCTGCGGGAACCGCCTGGGCCGACCCGGGGCTGGGCGGGTTCCTTACGAGCAGGTCCGATTACGCGGCCTTTGCCGCCGCCAACATGGGTAAACACAAGGTGCCCACGCTCCGCAACGTGGCCTTGGGGACCGAGTCGGGGCTGGTCAAGGCGTTCGCCCACAACGGCTACTTCAAGACCCTGTACGGCATTGTGAACTTCTACAACACCCGCGATACCAAGCCACGCTGCGCCGACCCGCTCACCCCGGAAGCTGCGGCTCTGGCCCAGGGCTGCTGGCCGGCCCCGGAGGTGGCGGAGAATGTCAATACCTCCGAGCTGGGCAAGTTGAACCTCACCAAAGACCAGGAGGACGCGATCGTTACCTTCCTGAAGACGTTGTCGGACGGCTACATTCCGTAGACAAGCAGCCGCACGGCGCCCCGTGTCCGTGCCTGGCAGGGCGGCCCTCCCGCGTTCCGGAAGGGCTGCTCCTGTCAGGCCTCATTGTTCTTGCGTTCGTCGTTGACAATAATTGTCATCTGCGAT
>JADZAF010000032.1 GCA_020852755.1 Bryobacterales bacterium | reverse complement strand
CCTCCCGAGTCGCACGGACTCCATCGCTGGAGCCCCTGCTCGTTCGGCTACACGTTGAACAGGCAATCTACATGGTGAACTCCTTTCAGTTCACAAGATCAGCCAGGCTTATCCTGGTAACCGACCGAAGGGAGCGGTTCTCCATTCGGAACTACCGCTTCGCGCCCTTCTTCCACTCCTCGAATCGCTTCTGATTTGCGTCGTTCAACTTCGGATACACGTTGAACAGCGACTCGCCGTTCATCAGCAGGTGGCGCTGGAACTCCTCGCGCTCCACCGTGGCCTGCGCGGCGTCGGCCACCTTCTCGGCGATTTCCGCCGGAATCACCAGGATGCCGTGACGTTCGCCGAAGAGAATGTCCCCGGGGATCACCGTCACGCTCCCGATGCGCACCGGCACCTGGTAATCCACGCTCATCTGCACCGGGGCGACGCCGGCCGCCTGCCCGCGCCGCATATAGATCTGCAGGTGCATGCTCTCCAGCGCGGGCACATCGCGGAACGCTCCGTCGGCGATCATCCCCACGCCGCCGCGGTAGGCCAGCCGGGTCCCGGTCACGTTGCCGGTTACCGCCGAACGCGTCTCTCCGCCCGCGTCGAATACCAGGATGTCCCCAGGCTGCGCGTCCTCCGAGGACACGTAGTTCAACTGCGGCCGCGCCCCGTAGATCTTCGCGCGCAGGTCCTTGCGATTGGGCAGGTAGCGGATGGTGCGCGCCCGGCCCACCATGCGCACATGCGGCTTCAGCGCCTGCAGTTCGTTGATGAAGCAATTCGGGTAGCCCTCATCGACCACCTTGGCCCACACCGACTCCAGTTCCAGCCGCATCAGCTTGCCGAACACGCGGCGGTCTTCAGGGCTCAACCGTTCCGCAACCCAGGATGGGATTTCATGCACCCGGGGCGGAGGCTCGGGCAGCGGCTGGCCGCACAGCCAGCCGGGCGCCAGCGCAAGCGCCAGCATGGCGATCAGTTTGGTTCTCATAGGCGGAATCAGCGTGGTTCTATCATGCGGGCGGTGCGAGGGTCAAGCGGCAAAAGGCGAGCGCCGCGAACCGCCTACAATGCGAATATGGATTCGCGCTCCAATCGCGCAATCTTCGAAGAACTGTCAGCCTCCGGCGGGATTCGTGTGCGTCCCGCCCCGTTCTTCTCGAAGCCGCCCGAGCCGCTGCCGCCGGGCTTCGATTTCACACGCGTGGAGGGCATGCTGCTCGGCCTGGCCATCGGCGATGCCCTGGGCAACACCAGCGAAGGCATGTCCGCCGGCGATCGCCGCAGCCGGTACGGCGAGATCCGCGACTATGTCAACGGCCAGGCCGATCCCTCCGACGACACGCAACTGGCCTTCTGGACCCTGGAACAGATGATCGCCGACGGCGGTTTCTTTCCCGAAAAAGTGGCTCGCCGCTTCACTCAGGATTCCATCCGCGGCATCGGCAACACGGTGAAGCATTTCGTTGCCGCGCACCGCGCCGGCCGGCCCTGGCATCGCTGCGCCGACCGCTCCGCCGGCAACGGCGCGCTCATGCGCATCGCGCCCGTCCTGGTTCCGCACCTGCGCGCGCCCTCCGCCGGCCTCTGGATCGACACCGCGCTCTGCGCCATGATCACCCACAACGATTCGGCCGCCATTGCCTCCTGCGTGGCCTTCGTCGAAATGCTGTGGCGGTTGCTGGGCATGGACCTCCCGCCCCGCCCGGAATGGTGGCTTGAAACCTTCGTGGCGGCCTTGAAGGAACTCGAAACCGGCGAGCCGTACTCATCCGGAAACTCACCCCTGCAACCCTTCCGCGGCCCGCTCTGGGAGCTGCTGGAACAGGAGTTGCCGCCCGCCTTCGCACGGGGGATGCCCGTGGTTGACAATCCCTGGTACTCGGGCGCCTTCCTGCTGCAAACCGTGCCCTGCGTCCTGTACATCCTGATGCGGCACGGCCACGATCCGGAGGAGGCCATCGTCCGCGCGGTGAACGACACCTGGGACAACGATACGATCGCCGCCATCGTGGGCGCGGCCGCCGGAGCGCTGCACGGACGCGGCGCCCTGCCCCGGCGCTGGATCCAGGGACTCCCCGGACGCACCCGCGATGGCGACGACGGCCGCATCTACCAGCTTCTCGCCCAGGCCCGGCAGTCCTTCTACGTGAGCCCGGGCGGCTAATCCGCGACGGTCGCGTCCCGGCGAGCCGGGAAACAGCCAGCCGGGCGCGGCCTCGAACTCCCCTCACAGCGGTAGAATCCGATTTTGCGCTACCGGACGCCTATGCGCCGCTATCTTTCGCTCATCCTGATCGCGCCGGCCCTGTGGGCGGCATCTTCCGGCTCGTTTCGCGGCCGTCACTATGAAGGGCGCGGAGATGTCGAATACCTGGAACTGCTCGACCACTCCCGCCGCATGTTCGAGGCCGATCCCGAGTTTCTGAACGTGCCGATGCTGTATATGCCCAAGTGGAACGGCCTGGTGGAAGGACCCACCTGGGGCGCCTGGTGGATTCAGAACAGCTACGGCACCACCTACTGCGCCCTGCCTTTCTACCGGGAGCCCGTGCTCACCTTCCTGATGAACTCGCACGACCTGTGGTTCTCGCAGATGGGAGATGGCAAGCGCGAGGGCTGCCCGGGCCAAAGGCACTCCTGGGTCGCCCCCGACGGGCAGTTGTGCGATGCGGCCCTGCCGGGCTGCATCATCTACAAGCAGGGCGACGGCCGCGTCGAGATTCACGACTGGGGATTGGAGTTCACCGCCGCGGGCCTGCTGCTGCAGGCCGAAGCGCTGCTGATCGGCCGTGACCGGGACCAGGTTGCGCACTACCTGCCGCTGCTGGAGCGCTCGGCGAATTTTCTCGAGACGCGGCGCGATCCGGCCAACAACCTGTTCCTGGCCGGGCCGGCGGCGAACCTTCTGGCGCCCAGTTACGCCGGGTGGAGGCGGCCGGACGGCACGTACGGCCAGGCCTACCTGGCGGGACTGTCGGTGACATACATCGCCGCCCTGGACCGTCTGATCGAGCTGGAGAAGATGACCGGCGCCACGGCGAAAGCGGAGTTGTATGGCCGGCGGCGCATGCTGGCGCGCCGGGGACTGGAGGCGCTGTTCACCGGGGAAGGCTACCTGATCAAATCGCTCGACCCGGACGGGACCCGCCACGGGGTCTACGGGGCGCCCCGGCACGGGTATTTCGAAGCCTCGCCGAACCACGACGCCATCTGCTTCCGCGTCGTCGACCAGGCGGGAGCCGAGCGGATCTACCGCCAGATCGCCGCCATCCCGGAACTGCGCCCGCACGGCTTCATCCTGCCCAACTATCCGTCGCTGGACGACATGTACCTGCCGGCGGAAGGGCTGTGGCGTTTCGGGCACTGGGTGAACGGGGGCCACTGGTCCACCTGCGAGGCGCGCATGATCATGGCCTACTACCGGCTGGGCAAACACGAGGACGCCCGGCTCTCGATGCGCCAGCTGATGCGCTTCGCGCGGCTGTTCCGCATGGACAACCCGCTGATCGAGTTCGGTAACGCCGTCTACCAGCCCAACCAGCCGGTCAACATCACCTACGACGCTTTCGGGCCTCCGGCGGCCATGATTCGCGGGTTGTTCGAATACCTGTACGGCGCCGGCGGACTGCGGCTGATCCCGCACCTGCCGCCGGGAATCACGGAGCTCCTGCAGCGCGACCCGGTGCGCTTGGGAAACAAGCGGGTATATATTGCGGCGCGCGGGAAGGGGCCGGTGACGGCGGTGCTGGTGAACGGCCGGCCGTGGCGGCAGTTTGACGCGGAGTCGGTCACGCTGCCTTACGCGGACACACCCGCCGTCGCCCGGGTTGCCCTCGGACTGGGGGATGGGAAGCCGCGCGATTTCAAGGCGCCGCGCGAGGAGGAAGTGAAAGTGAAGGACCCGCGGGCGGCGCGCTGGGTGGAGTTCAAGCAGCGCCTGGAAGCAGCCGGGTTCGGCGGAGGTTACGAGGCCGCCCACGCGGGGCTGGTCGCCGCGGCGTTCGGGGCGGCGGAGCGCAGGGCGGAACTTCTGGCGGCCCGCAAGCTGGCCAAGCTGCCCGAGGGCTCGCAGGCGGCCGCCGACCGCCTCTATGTGGAGACCGCGGAAAATCTGGCCGCCGGTCTGGAAACCGAGATGAAGAAGTACGATGCCTCGGGCGAGGAAAGGAAGCGGAGGATCGCGGCCTTGCTTCCGCAAAAACCGGCGCAGTGAGGCCGGCACACGATTTCGGACCCGCGTGTGGTAAACCAACAGTGAGGTCGAACGGAAGGAGAGATCGATGAATTCAACAGTTACCCGGCGCGGCTTCGTGGGCGCTACGGCCGCCTCGGCCCTGCGGGTTCAGGGCGCCAACGACCGGATCCGGCTGGGCATCATCGGGTCGGGAGGCCGGGGCCGGTACCTCATGAGCCAGGCCAACAAAGCGGGCGGCATCCAGTGGGTGGCGGTATGCGACGCCTGGGATGTGCAGCGCGACCGGGCCGAGAAAACCGCGGGCGCCCCCATGGACAAGTACGAGGACTACCGCAGGGTGCTGGACCGCAAAGATATCGATGCCGTGATCATCGCCACCTGGGACCACGCCCACTGCGCCCTGGCGGTAGCGGCCTGCCAGGCGGGCAAAGACCTGTTCGTCGAGAAGCCCATGACACTGCACCCCATGGAAGGGCACAAGATCGTCAAGGCCGTGCGCGAGCACAAGCGCATCATGCAGGTGGGGACGCAACAGCGCAGCTATCCGCACTTCATCGAGGCGAAGGAGAAGTTCATCGACAGCGGGCTGATCGGCAAGGTCACCATGGTGCGCAGTATCTGGAACGCCAATGGCGCGTACCGCAACCAGAAGCCGCCGGAGGGCTACGAGACCAAGCCGGCAGGGATGAACTGGGAGATCTGCCAGGCGCACCTGCCCAAAATTCCCTGGCATCCCAAGCGCTACTTCAACCACTACGTATATTGGGACTACTCCACCAACGCGCAGATGGGCGGGCTGTTCGTTCACATGGTGGACGTGATCCACTGGTACCTCAAGGTGGACCGGCCGCTGATGGCCATGTGCATGGGCGGCATCTACCTGGGCAAGGAAGACCGCGATACGGCGGACAACATCAACGCCATTCTCGAGTACCCGCGCGATCTGCTGGTGACCTTCGAAGCGAACGTGACGGACATGATCCGCAAGCAGGGCGAGGACATCGTGTTCATGGGCACGGGCGGACGGCTGTCGATCTTCCGCTGGGGGTACAGCTTCCTTCCGGCGGGAGAGAAACCGGGCGTTGGAGAGCAGACCTCGGGGCCCAGCCCGGAGTTGCACGTGGCCAACTGGCTGGAATGCATCCGCAGCCGCAGAAAGACCAACGTGGACGAGGAGGCGGGGCACTATTCGGCGATGGCCTGCCACATCTGCAACATCTCGTATAAAGAGCGCCGCAGCGTGGCGTGGAAAAAGGAGTGGGATTTGTAGAGAAGGGAACCGAACACCGCCCTGGCCGCGGCCGCGCCGCTTCGCGGTGCAACCCTCAGGTCATTTCCAGCGCCAGCAGGGAGACGTCGTCGGCCAGGGCGGGAGAGCCGTTCCACGCTACTACTTCTTCGAGCAGGCGGGCGAGGCCGGTCTCGAGGCTTTCTCCGCGCTCGCGGTGGAGAACAGCCACCAGCCGGTCCAGGCCGAATTCCCTGCCCTGCGCGTTGTCGGGTTCAATCAAACCGTCCGTGTACAGGTAGAGGCGGTCTCCGGGGCGCAGATGCAGAGTGCTCTCGGGGAACTGCGCGTTGGGGAACAGACCCACGGGCGGACCGCCCCCGGCGATGACCGCCGGTTCTGCATCCACGGCGAGGAGAACGGGGTCGCAATGCCCCGCGCAGGTGTACCGGAACTCTCCCGTGCCCGTGTCCAGAATCCCGCACAGCAGGGAGAAATACTGCGCGGTGCGGGGATCCCAGGCGAACTTGCGATTGAGTGCGCGCGCCGTGTCCGCCGGGCGGCCGAGGTCAATCTCCCCGGCGGAAAGAAAACGGGTGAGAGTGACGGAGAGCAGGGCCGAGGCAACGCCGTGCCCGGAGACGTCCAGGATGTAGACGGCCAGACGCCCGCCGCCCAGCGGAAGCACGTTGAACATGTCTCCGGCCAGGTCGGCGCAGGGGCGGTACAGGGAGGCGAAGCGCACGCCCGCGGTCTCAGGCAGCGTGGACGGGAGAAAGGTTTGCTGCACCCGCGCGGCGGCTTCCAGATCGGTGCGCAGCGCCCGGTAGGCGGTCTCCAGTTCCCGGTTGGCGCTCTTGAGGGCCTCGCGAATGTTGGTCTCCTCGGTGACGTCGGACTGCACTCCGATGAAGTGAGTGACCTCGCCCGCGGCGTCACAGACCGGCGTGACGGCCAGGCGGTTCCAGAAGCCCGTGCCGTCCTTGCGGTAGTTGAACAGCAGGACCGTGACCTCGCGTCTGGCGCGCAGGGCCGCGCGAAGCTTCTCGAGGGCCTCGGGATCGGTGCCGGCGCCCTGGAGGAAGCGGCAGTTGCGCCCCAGCACCTCCTGAGCCGAATAGCCCGTCAGGCGCTCAAAACCGCTGTTGACGTAAATCAGCGGGTTGTCCGGCAGCCGGGCGTCGGCGATGGCGATGCCTTCGGCGGTGGCGGACAGGGCGCGATCCTTGAGCGCCGGTTCCCCCGCCGCGCCTTCCCTTCGCAGTATGTCCGGCCCCGCCATGGTAGTCTGTCCGACACTTGATCCTATCAGGAACGCGCGGCTCCGGGTTCAGCGCGCCGCTTTGCGGACGAACAGGAAGCGCTGTCCGTCGGCGGTGACGTCGTAGCGGTGGGTGGCGGGCGATTCGTCGGGGAAATTGCCTTTCATTCCGGGCAGGGAGAACAGGCGCTTCGCCTCGCCGTATGTGAATTCGCCTTCGGTGTTCACCTCCACGGAAAGCATGGTGTCGTTGCCCATGACATAGAACAGCTCCCGGCCGTCGGCGCGCCAGCGGGCCTGACCGCCGCCGCCCGCCCATCCCATGGAGAGCGGACGGGAGACCTTCCATCGCTTGCGGGGCTCGCCCGCGGGCGAGACGTACACTTCGAACGGGCCTTCGACGTTGGACACGTAGACGATGAACCGGCCATTCGGAGAGAAACGGGCCACTTCGGTCCAGGCGTTCTGGTAGCCGTACAGATCGATGGGCTCTCCTTTGCCGATTTCCCACAGCATCACGTCGCGCTTCCTGTCGGCCTGCGTGAACAGCAGCCAGCGGCCGTCGGGCGACCAGGAGCGGGGGTACTGGGCGCCGGGCGCCGCGTAGAGCAGCGTCTCGGGCTGGTCCGAGCCGAGGTCTTTGCGGTACAGCTCGTAGTTTCCGGAACGGCTGGAATTGAAGATGATCTGCTTGCCCCCGGGCGACCAGATGGGAAAGTTGTCATTCCCCTTGGTGCCCGCGAAAAAGCGCTTGGCGCCGGTGGCGACGTCGTGAATCCAGATGTCGCGGTCGTTGACTTCGCCGTCGCGCGCCGTGACGGCGATGGATTTGCCGTCCGGTGAGATCTCGGGATGGAAGATGGAATTCTGCACGGCGCCCACGCGCCCCAGTATTCTTCCGGCGCGGTCCACCCAGATCATCTCCTGGGGCATGTCTTCCGCGGTGGGCTGCTGGGCGAGGCAGGCAGGAACGAGCAAGAGGGAAAGGGTCAGGAATGCGAGCGTGCGGGCCATGGGCGATCTCCGTTCAGGTGCCGCCTCCCAGTATGGCAAACCCGGGGAGAGTGCACGCCCATCAAACTCCGGGGCGCGGAGTGGGTCAAATCGTACCGGGGATTGCGCAGGGGAGCCGGCGGCAACGCTAGAATGGCCTCAGGTCGAGGGGCTGCCGAACTTGAAGAAGACTGCGATTCTACCCGCCTGGGGCCGGATCCTGCGCGGCCGGAAACCTTTGCTTTCCATCGAAATCACCAAGGAATGCCCGCTGCGCTGCCCGGGCTGCTACGCCTACGAACCGGAACACCTGGGAGGGCAGACGGCGCTGCGGCAGTTGACCGACTTCCGCGGAGAGCGGCTGGTGGAGGCCGTGCTGGCGCTGGTGCGGCGCTACCGTCCTCTGCACCTTTCCATTGTGGGCGGCGAGCCGCTGGTGCGCTACCGGGAACTGGACGTGCTGCTTCCGAAGCTGGATCGCATGAAGGTGGAGGTGCAGCTGGTGACCAGTGCGGTGCGGCCGATTCCGGAGCCGTGGGCGCGGTTGGAGTGTCTGCACCTGGCGGTATCGGTGGACGGCCTGCCGGAGCATCACGACCGGCGGCGGGCTCCCGCGACATACGAGCGCATTCTCCGGCATATTGCCGGGCACCGGGTGATCATTCACTGTACGGTGACCCGGCAGCTGCTCCAGCGCCCCGATTACCTGCGCGAGTTCGTGTCCTTCTGGAGCCGGCGGCCGGAAGCGCGCAAGATCTGGTTCAGCCTCTTCACGCCCCAGGAAGGGGACGCCGGCGAGGAGCGCCTGACGCCGGCGGACCGGACGGCGGCCATCGAGCGGCTGCGGGCGGTGGCGGCGGAGTTCCCGAAAGTGGACCTGCCGGACGGGGTGCTGGACGCCTACCTGGATCCTCCCGCCTCGCCGGAGGAGTGCATTTTCGCGCAAACTACGCTGTGCCTTTCGGCGGACCTGGAAACACAGGTCGCGCCCTGCCAGTTCGGAGGCCGGCCGGTATGCCGGGAATGCGGCTGCCTGGCCTCGGCGGGACTGGCGGCCGTCGGGCGCTACAAGGTAGCGGGGCTGGTTCCCGTGTCGCGCATCCTCTCGCTATCCCGCAGCCTGGGCGAGCGGACGGCGCGCTACCCCTCGGCGGCGTAAAGGCCTTCTTCGTCCACGATTCCCGCACCCGGTCGACCGTCGACCGCTGCGTCACCACGCTGCCAGCCAAGAACCGGCGCCCGAAAGTTGAGCGGCCCGCGTCAGGACGCGGCCTTGCGCCAGGCTTCCAGCTCGCGGGTCAGGCGGTCGCGGGTGCGGAGGAACTGCTGGTTGTCATATTGGTTGACCTTTTCGCGCGGGTCCGCGCGCAGGTCGTACAGCTCGTTGGGGCCGGCGCCTCCCTCTCGCAGGACCAGCTTGTAGCGGGAATCGCGGGCCATCTCCGTGTTGCGGAAATGGCCGAAGACGGTGGTGGGCCAGGCGTCCTGCCTGGGCAGCGGCCGGTTGAAGGCGAGAGGCGCGTAACTGCGGCCCGCCAGCTTGCGCCCGGCGGGCGCGGCCGTTCCGGTGACCTCGCACAGCGACGGCAGGAAATCGTAGAAACTCACGAGCTCCGGCCGTGAACTTTCCACGGGCAGTTTGCCGGGCCAGTTCCAGATCATGGGCACGCGCACCACCTCTTCGTACATGTTGATGGGGTCGGAGGCGAGTCCCTTGCTCCACAGGCCGTGGCGTCCCAGCAAAAAGCCGTTGTCGCCGGTGAAGACGACCAGGGTGTTATCGGCGAGGCCGCGCTGGCGAAGGCGGGAGAGGAGGATCGGCATCTGGTCGTCAAGGGCGGTGACGGCGGCCGCGCAGCGCCGGATGTTGCCTACCGTATCGCTCAGCATTTCCTTTTCCCGCAGGGCATTAGGCGCGGCCGGCTCCCAGCCCACCGAGTCAAAGTTGGTCTGGGCGTACATGTCGTAGTACTTCTGCGGATGGCCCGTGTAGGGGACATGCGGGTTCAGGTAGCTGACGGTGAGGAAGAAGCGTTTATCGGGCTGCTGCCGGTCGAGGAACTCGCAGGCTTTGCCGGTGAGCAGGTCGGCCAGGTAGCCCTTCTCCTCCAGCACCTGGCCGTTCCAGCTCATGCGCGGGTCCTGGTAAGTGCGGCCGCCCAGCAGGGTGTACCAGAAGTTGAAATTGTGCTGGGGTTTCTCATCGTCACCCATGTGCCACTTGCCGACATAGCCGCACTGGTAACCCTGTGGAGCGAGAACGTCGGAGATCATGACCTCGTTGCCGAAGGACGGAGGAGGAGCGGCCTGCCCCTGGGGCGGTTTCTCGACCGGCCTGGCCGTGAGGAAGTCGTGAATGCCGTGCTGCCTCGGCAGCCGGCCGGTGAACAGGGTGGCGCGGCTGGCGGAGCAAATCGGGGTGGCGACGAAGCTTTGATTGAAGCGCACGCCTCCCTGAGCCAGCCGGTCTATGTTGGGAGTCCGGATCTCTTTGTTCCCGTAGCATCCCAGCATCCATGCGGCCAGGTCGTCGGCGATGATCAAAATGACATTCGGAGGCGTGGCGGGCGGCCTTTGCGCCAGGCCCGGAATCGCGAAACTGCCAAATAGGAAATGACGGCGATTGAAGGACATATGACGATTCCATGATGCCACAGCGAGGCCGCTCTTCTGCTAGACTTGGAACTGGACACCCCCCTGCCAGGCGGCGTAGCTCAGTTGGTTAGAGCGAGGGTCTCATAATCCCTAGGTCGAGCGTTCGAGTCGCTCCGCCGCCACCACTGTTTTCCCGGTACTTCTCAAGCTATGGGTCGATCCGGATGGGCGTGCCGTCCGGCGCCAGACGCCAGATCTCTTCGATCTCGGCATCGGTCACGGCAATGCAGCCGTCCGTCCAGTCCACAAGCCGGTGGGCCGCGCCGATAAAGCCCTGGCCGTTGGGAAGTCCGTGAATCATGATGTCGCCACCCGGATTGACTCTTTGCCGTCTCGCCCGGACCCGGTCAGCGGCGTTGGGATAGGAGATGCGCAGCGAGCGGTGGAAGGCGCTGGCCGCATTGCGCCCGCTGATTGTATACGTGCCTTCCGGTGTCCTGCCGTCGCCCTGGCGCTGCTTTGGCCCGACAGGATTGCTGCCCAGGGCAACCCGGTAGGACCGCAATACCTTCCCGCCACGGTACAGCAGAAGTTCCCGTTTCGATTTGTAAACCACGAGCTTGTCCGCGAGGCCTTCCGCGCCCGGAACCCGGCAGGGAAAGAGCAGCAGCACCAGAAACGCGGCTGCGAACTGCGTGATCCGAACCGCTCGGTTGAAGATCATCTTCACCCGCCTTCGCGCCGGCATACCGGGCCGCAACCGGAGGAGCGGTTGTTCCCCGGGCGCTCAGTGGCTATCCAACCCGCTCCCTTTGGTTCGCGGCTCGGAAACGGCGCTGGGCCGCAGGCCCATGGGTCGCCACGATGAAGAAGTATAGCGCTCCGCCCATACGGCGGCGTGGATGCTTGACGGGCGCTCGACGGCCTTTGCTCCACCACCCGCCCCAGCCCGTCGTAGTGTTCCGCCGTGTGAATCCCGCCCCCGCTCGCGCTCTCCCCGGCGCTCTGCAAATCCCGGTAGGTATCCACCGCCAGGCTGCCCGGCGTGTCGTTGT
>JADZAF010000031.1 GCA_020852755.1 Bryobacterales bacterium | reverse complement strand
TCCGCGCGCTGGTCCCCCCTTTCTCGTTGGCAGAGTGCCTTGACCGCTGGGAAACAGTGGCCCGAAGCTTGGCAGAAAGCCCAAGACACCGAAAGCTCCAGAGCTGCTCGTTAAGTTAACGCTAATGCTACATAACCCCCAAACTCCGCCTTGCAACAAGTTACGGGAGTTTGGGGGTTATGTAGCCTGTCACCGAAACTCCAGCAGGGTTCGGAGCCGCTCCAGCGACTCGGTCAGGGCGGCGACCAGTTCGCCGTTGGGAACGGGCCAGCGCACGCCGGGCATCATGGTGAGCACGATGCGGTCGTCGAAGATCTGGTAGTGCAGGCCGAAATACTTCACATACGGCAGGCGCACGCCGGGCCTGCCCACCAGCGGCACCTCGGGATAAATCTCCGGGTGCGACACGATCACCTCGCGCCGGGGAGCTCCGGCCAGTCCCAACAGCCGCAGGCCGCCGGCGGCCAGCAACTGGAGGAAGGTCACGTACAGGCCGGCCAGCGGACTCTTCACCGATCGCAGGTACAGGCTCAGCAGGACTTCCACCGGCAGGCAGCGCCGCGCCCTCCGGCATTCCTCCACCTGTGAGTGCAGAGCCTGCCGCAGCAGTTGCCCCAACTCCCCGGCCGGGGCCGATTCCAGGCTCTCGATGAACCGCAGCACTTCCGGAGTAGTCACCATGGCGGTGGAGAGGTCCATGCACCGGTAGCGCGACATCGAAAGGAACTGCCAGACTTGCGGCGCCCTGCCTGTGAGCCGCTTGCCGGTCATCTGCAACGCCAGGATGAAGGCAGGCACGGGATCGGCGGCATGTTCGGAGAAGAAGCGCCGGCCGAATTCCGGAATTGCGAACGTGGCCTGTTGGCCGTCGAAGACAGACTGGAAATCCCGCTCGGCGTCTTGCAGGAAGCGGGGCGGAACTTCCCATTGAAGTTCGCGAGGCGGGGCGGGAGCGGCCGGGCCGTTCTCCGGCGGGGCCCCGGCGAGCGGCCAGGTGGCCGCGCGCCTCTGGATCTCCGCCGTGCCGCGCATCATGGTGTTTCCATCCAGGAACGCGCTGAAGTTGCAGATGGCGCATCCCCGGGCGTTCCCGAAAACCACCAGTTGCAGGCTCGACTGAAACCAGCGGTTGCGGGGGTTGCCTGCCTGCGCGAGGCGGGCCGCCTCCGCATCCGAGCCGGGCGCGCTCTCCAGGTCCAGGCAGAGCGTGGCCAGGGTGTGGCGCATCGCCTCCAGGGATTCCGCGTTGACCGGGTTGAGCCCCAGGCGATGAAAGGCGCGAACCTGGCGCACGTGAGTGGCGCAGGTCAGGATGCCGGGCGAAAGCGGCGCGGCAGACGCCCCGCTCTGCGCGATTCCCTCGAGCACTGCCGCCAGCTCTTCGGCGCTCATCCGATCCTTCTCCCCGATCTCCACGATGAAGAACCGTCCGCCGCACAGGACCGCGATCCGGGAAACGACGGTGCTCTTGAAGACCCGCGCCCGCTTGTTCTCCACGATGGTGCTGGTCGAGAACAGGTTGGGGTACTGGCCCATCTCCAGGACCTGGCCGCGATAGCAGTCCGGCTCCAGGCGGCCCGACATCACGTCGTCGTGTAAATCGCGCACGGCCAGCACCAGGGTGGCGGCGCGCCGCAGCGGGTCGGTGATCCGCGGGTCGTCCTTCAGCACCAGGGAAGCGGAGATCACCGGCGCGAACAGGGCCGGACCGCGCGTGTTGGTGTGCCGCAGCAGGTCTTCCAGCTCTTCCGGAAGGCGCCGCTGAAACGCGGTGAGACCCGCGGCCCGGTAGTACGCCTTCAGCACCAGGCGCGTCAGCGGCCTGTCGACAAAGCCCACGCGCTGCCAGGCGCTGAAGTCGTCGAAGGTGGGCAGCGGAACCAGAGGCGGCTTGGGGTAAGAGGAAATCTGCTCGTAGAGATCAGTCGAACGTTCCCCTGGGGTCATTGAGTTCCATACTGTCTTAGCAGGAGTTCCAGGGAACGTCAATGCGAATGCGGACCGCGGCCGGCCTTTGCGGTGAGCTATGATGGACCTTCCCGAGAAAACCCTTCCCCAAGGAGCCATTGATGCGATTCCTGCTGCTGGTCGCGCTTCCACTTGCCGCCCTGGCCCAGTCCGGGCGGCCCGTGGTGGCGGTGGGAGGCATAAGCCACGAGTCCAATTCGTTCAACCCCAGCAAAACCGGCCTGGCGGACTTCGGCGACCGGCCGGTTCTCCAGCGGGACGTGTTCCTGCGCGAATCGGCCAACCAGAACACCACCACCAGCGGCTTCATTGAAGGCGCCCGCCAGTTCGGCCTGGACCTCTACCCGACCCTGTTTGCCGGCGCCACGCCCAAAGGGCCGGTGACCGACGAAGCGTTCAACACCATGGCCGGCGAGCTGATCCAGCGCATCAAAGCCGTTCCCCGGCTGGAAGGCGTTTTGCTGGGGCTGCACGGGGCCATGGTCGTGGAGAGCTACCCGAGCGGCGACCTGGAACTCGTCCGGCGGGTGCGCCAGGCGGTGGGGCCCGGGATTCCCATCGTGGTGACCCACGATTTCCACGCCAACGTGGATCCCGAAATGATAAGGCACTCGACCGCCCTCGTCACCTACAAGGAGAATCCCCACATCGATCCCAAGGACCGCGGGATCCAGGCGGCCCGCATCATGGCCCAGACGCTGCGCGGCAAGGTGAAGCCGGTGCAGGCCATCGTGAAGCCGCCCATGATGTGGAACATCGTATTCCAGTACACGAAGGTTCCGCCCCTGCGTCCGATGGTGGATGAGTCGCGCCGGCTGGAACAGAATCCAAAGATCCTGGCGGCGAGCGTCTCCGGTGGATACCAATACGCCGACGTCCCGCAGATGGGGCCCAGCGTGATCATCGTGGCCGACAACGACAGGGAACTGGCCGAACGCGAGGCCAAACGGCTGGCGGACATGCTCTGGGCGAACCGGGACAAGCTGGCCCTGAAGCTTCCCGACGCCGCCGCCGCGGTCCAGCGCGCCATGGCTTCCGACAAGTTCCCCGTGGCCCTGATCGACATGGGCGACAACATCGGCGGCGGGTCTTCGGGCGACAGCACCTTCATTCTGAGCGAGCTGGTCCGGCAGAAGGCCCAGGGCTGGGTCGTGACCGTCGCCGACCCGGAAGCTGCCAAAGCGGCCTTCGCGGCGGGCATCGGCGGAAGCTGCGACCAGATGGTGGGAGGCAAGGCCGACCGCTTGCACGGCAACCCGGTCCGGGTGCGAGGCCGCGTCAAGCTGCTGAGCGACGGGCGCTACGTGGAGACCGAGGTGCGGCACGGCGGCGGGCGGTACTGGGACATGGGCCACACCGCGGTGATCGAGGCCGAGGGCTCCACGCGCGACCTGCCCAACCTGCTGCTGCTGACCATGAGACGGTCCAGCCCCAACAGCATTCACCAGCTGGTCAGCAACGGCGTCTATCCCGGACGGCAGAAGATCCTGGTGGTGAAGGGAGCCATCGCCCCCCGGGCGGCCTATGAGCCGGTGGCTGCGCGCATCATCGAGGTCGACACGGCGGGGGTGACAGCCGTGAACCCGGCGCGGTTCACCTACAAGCGCGTGCGGCGTCCGCTATTCGGACTGGGCCGGTGAACGGCCCTGGCCCAGCAGCCGGTTGAAGGCATCGGGAGGGAGCGCCGCCAGCGAAACGCTGTGCAGGACGGCGGGCAGCGGCTCGCGGCCGACTCCGATGCTGGGCATGCCCGCCCGGCGCGCGGCTTCGATCCCCGCCGCCGCGTCCTCGACCACGATGCAGCGCGAGGGCGGCACCCCCAGTTTCTCCGCGGCTTTCAAGAAGACCTCGGGGTGCGGTTTGCCCTTGCCCACGTCCTCGGCGGCAACGGCGGCCTGGAAGAACGAATCGATGTGCAGAGCCGCCAGCATGGCCTGCACGTTGAGGCGGGGCGCCGAGGAGGCGATGGCCTGAAGCCAGCCCGCCGCCTTGAGCTTGCGGATCCACTCGACGGCGCCGGGCAGGGCCGTCAAGCCGGTCTCGCCGATGATACGGCGGAAAGCCGCTTCCTTGGCCTCGCTGACACGCGCCACCCGCTCCGAGTCCCGGTTTTCTCCAAGCCAGGCGGGCAGGAATGCCACGTTGCGCTGCCCGAAAGTCGCCAGGAACTTCTCGCGGCTGGCCTCCACGCCCACCTGCCGGAGCGTCTCCACCCAGGACTGCCAGTGCAGCTCGAGAGTATCGACAATGGTGCCGTCCAGGTCCCACAGGACCGCGCGGGGTTCAGTCGGCATGCTCATAGGTGCGGTGCACGCGGCCTAGATCTCTCTCCAATCGAGAATCACTTTTCCCGCGTTCCCTGACGCCATCGCGTCGAAGCCCTGCTGGAAATCCCGGGCCGCGAAGCGGTGCGTGATCACCGGGCGGATGTCCAGTCCCGATTGCAGCATCACCGTCATCTTGTACCAGGTCTCGTACATCTCCCGGCCGTAGATGCCCCGGATGGTGAGCATGTTGAAGATGACCGTGTTCCAGTCGATGGAGATCGGCTCGGAGGGAATGCCGAGCATGGCGATCCGCCCGCCGTGGCACATATTCGCCAGCATGTCGCGGAAGGCCGAAGCGTTGCCCGACATCTCCAGGCCCACGTCAAAGCCTTCTTTCATCCCCAACTGCTTCTGCACGTCGCCCAGCGATTGCGCCCTCGGATCCACCGCCAGGGTCACTCCCACTTTCCTCGCCAGATCCAGGCGGTACGGATTCGGATCGGTGATGACCACGTAGCGGGCGCCGGCGTGCCTGGCCACGGCCGCCGCCATGATCCCGATCGGCCCGGCCCCGGTGATCAGCACGTCCTCCCCCAATACCGGAAACGCCAGCGCGGTGTGCACGGCGTTGCCGAAGGGGTCGAAGATACAGGCGATCTCCGGATCCAGCCCCGGATTGTGGTACCACACGTTGGTCATGGGCAGGGCCAGGAATTCGGCGAAAGCGCCCGGCCGGTTCACCCCGATCCCACTGGTCTTGGCGCACAGGTGGCGGCGACCCGCCAGGCAGTTGCGGCAGCGGCCGCATACCACGTGGCCCTCCCCGCTCACCCTTTGTCCGGGAAAGAAGTCCGCTACGTTGGAGCCCACCTCGACGATCTCGCCAACGAACTCATGGCCGATCACCATGGGCACGGGAATGGTCTTTCTGGCCCAGTCGTCCCAGTTGTAGATGTGCAGATCGGTTCCGCAGATGGAGGTATGGGTGATCCGGATCAGCACGTCGTTGATGCCGATTTCCGGCTCGGCCACGTCTTCGAGCCACAGGCCCGGCGCGGCCTCTTTCTTGACCAGAGCTTTCATATAGAGAGGACTCAGTAGAGGTGCTTGAGCTCGAAGCCGACCGAAGCGAGATAACGCCGGTTGCCCGCGGTCGCCAGCCAGGCTTCGGCGGTGTAGGAGCCTTCGGGCAGCGGCGCGCCCGCTTTGTCCGCCAGTCTCACGGCCACTACCCAGTTCTTCTCGCCGGGCGGGAACTCGACCGTGCGGATGGCCTGGGTGAAAGCCATGCCCTCCGACCAGCGGTACACGATATCGCCCCTCTCGTTGCGCAGCAGCAGTTCGAAGGTCTGGCCGCTGGAGAAGACCAGCCGCAGCGGATCGGGGCCGGAATGGCGCAGGCTGATGCGGGCCAGGACTTCCGGAATGCTGGTTCGGAGATCGACCGGGGGCATCAGGTTGGCCGTATACACGCTCCTGTCCACGCTCAGCCCAAAGCCGGTCTCGCCGGCCGAGATCACGGTGATTCCGTTGCCCATGCGCGTATACACCAGGTCGAAAGCGCGCGGCCCGGCGATGGTGGTCTCCACCCGCCTGACCAGTCCCACATAGGGCAGGTAGTACTCCTCGACAATGCCGGCGTCGGCGCAGGACGGCGGGCCGTAGACGATATGCAGGGCATTGTCGAACTGCCCGACGGGCCCGGTGAAGCGGGCGCTGCGCGACTCGATCGTGGCCTGCTGATTACAGGGGTCGATGGCGGTCGTATAGGTGTGGCCTTCCGGCGCGCCGAAGGGCGCCCACAGCTTCTCGCGGCCTTCCTTTTCGTCGAAAGCCACCAGGGCTCCATCCCGGGTGGTGCGCACCCAGGCATCGCCGCGGTGCGTGGCACTCAGCCGGAAATAGTACTGCTCTCCGAAGGCACGGGGTTCTCCCACCTCCAGGGTGAGCGTTTCGCCGCGCGCGCGGTACACCCAGACATTGCCCGTCTGGATGGGGAAGTAGTCCGGCTGCGCCCGGAGGGCCGGGGCAGCCAGCAACAACAGCAGCCAGCTTTTTTTCGCGTCAATCATAGAAATTCCGCAGCCATTGGTGTCTCTTCAGGATCCCCAGGGCCGCCTCAGGCAGCGGACCCTTGTCTGAGACGGCGCAGTTGGCTTCCACGTTTCGGGTGGTCCGCATTCCGGGAATCACCGTCGAGACGGCCGGGTGCGACAGGCAAAAGCGCAGGGCCATTTCCGGAAGCCGGCCCGCCTCGATGCCCAGGTCCCGGCACAACGCTTCGACCCGCTCCACCACCTGATTCCTGCGGTCGCCCCCAAAGTAATAGGACCGGAAATCGCCCGGGGCGAAGGTGGTGGACGTGGTGATCCTGCCCGTCAGCCCGCCCTCATCCAAAGGAACCCGCGCCAGAACGCCGATGTTTCTCTTTTGCGCCAGCGGGAACAGGTTCTGCTCCGGACTCTGATCGAAGATGTTGTAGATCACCTGCACGCTGTCGATGAGGCCGGTTTCGATCAGTTCGAGGGCCGAGTCCGGCTGGTGGTCATTGATCGAGACGCCCACGGCCCGGACCTTGCCGCTGCGCTTCAGGTCCTCGAAGGCCCGCCGCCACTCGTCGCGTCCGGTCCATTCCGGGTTCCAGACGTGCAGTTGCTGCAAATCGACGGATTCCATGCCCAGGTTGCGCAGGCTCCGTTCGGTCGAACGGACGACATAGTCGTAGGGGAAGGCTCTTTCGATGCCGATGCCCGGCCGGGCGGGCCAGAACTGGTTCTTGGGCGGCACCTTGGTGGCTACGTAGACCCGCCTGCCGCTTTCTCTGACCACCCGGCCCACCAGCTTCTCGCTGTGCCCGCCGCCGTAGGCCAGGGCGGTGTCGATGAAGTTGACGCCAAGCTCCAGCGCCTTCCGCAGGGCCTGAAGGGACTCCTTGTCGGTGCCGCCCTGCCACTGCCTGCCGCCTCCGATTCCCCACGCGCCGTAGCCGATTTCACTGACATCCAGTTGAGTTCTTCCGAGTTTGCGGTAGCGCATCAGCTTCCATTATGCGGTCTGCCGGCAGGCGGCGCGATAAAATGAAGGAAGCATGGCAAGAATTCTGGTGGCATTGCTTCTGTTTGTGCTGCCCGCGCTCGCCGCCAATCTGAAGCTGTACCTCAAAGACGGCAATTATCACCTGGTCCGGGAATACAAGGTGCTCGAGGACCGCGTCAGCTTCTACAGCGTCGAGCGCAGCGGGTGGGAGGAGATCCCTCTGCAAATGGTGGACCTCAAGCGCACGGAGAAGGAGGCTGCCGACCGCAAAGCTGCCATAGAAGAGCAGGCCAGGGCCCTGACGGAGGAAGACACCGCCGAGCGGCAGAAGGCCGACGAGCTGGCCCGCGTGCCCCAGGACAAGGGCGTCTACCAGATCGTGGGCAAGGAGCTGCGCATCTTCAAGCCGGCCCAGTCCTCGGTCCGCACCAGCAAGGGCCGCAGCATCCTCAAGGTGATGACGCCCATCCCGGTGGTTTCCGGCAAGGGCACCCTGGAGATCGAGGGCGAGAAGTCCACCCGTTTCGTGGACAACGACCGGCCGGAATTCTACATCGTGCTCTCGGCCCCGCAACGCTTCGGCATCTTCCGGCTGACGCCGCGCAAGGGCGTGCGGATTGTCGAGAAGATCACCACCATCCCGGTTTCGAACGAAGTGATCGAGGAACTCGAGCCGGTCGAGGTGTTCCGAACGCAACTGGCCGACGACGTCTACAAAATCTGGCCCGCCAAGCCTCTGGAGCCCGGCGAATACGCGGTAGCCGAGTACACCGAAGGCAAGATGAACATCCAGGTCTTCGACTTCGCCTACTATCCCGACAAGAAATGGATCCCGCCGCCGCTTCCGCCGGTGATCCTGAAGCCCGATCAGTGATCAGCGGTCGATCCGCTTGATCATCTTTTCCAGTGCGTCCCGGTCGAGTTCATAGCCGAGGCCCGGCTTGGTGGGCGCCGGCACGTAGCCGTCTTTATCGATGCGGATCCGGTCCTTGATGTAGGGCCGGTCGCTCAAGGTCTGCGGCTGGGTCACTTCAAACCACACATTGTTGGGCATGGCCAGCTCGCAGTGAAAGTGTACGGCGTGGTCGAAGGCGTCGCCCCAGTTGTGCGGCGCGCACTCCAGCCCGAAGCACTCGGCCAGATGGGCCAGCTTCATCCCGCCGGTGATGCCGCCGATGTTGTCCACGATGAAGCGCACCACATCCACGGCGCCCCTGCGGATGTACTCCGGGAAGTCGTAGATGGAGAAGATGAACTCGCCGATGTGAATGGGGATGTCCAGCCCGCGGCACAGTTCCACCAGGCCGTCGATGTCGGTGGTGGGAATCGGGTCCTCGTGGGCCACGTAGTTCAGATCCTGGAGCAGGCGCCCTACGATCATGGCCTCATGGCGCGTGTAGGCGCCCACGCGGTCGAACAGCAGCAGGAAATCGTCGCCCGCCGCCTTGCGGACCGCTTTGGCCACCTCCATGTCCAGCTTGTAGTCCACGCGGCTCTTGGTCTTGACCCAGGGCGGATGGATCTTGTAGGCCTTGAACCCTTCGGCCTTCACGCGCTCGATGTCGGCCACGAAGTCTTCCACGGTGTTCAGGTGCTGGGAACTGGCGTAGGCCAGGACGCGGTTGCGATAGGCGCCCAGAATCCGGTAGACGGGGAGGCCGCAGGCCTTGCCGAGAATGTCCCACAGGCAGTTGTCGATGGCGGAAGCGTAGGAAAGCTGGCCCAGGCGGCGGTCCACCGGCTCCCACTGAGAGGTGAGGGAGGGCAGGTCGAGCGCGCTCTTGCCGGGCAGCAGGCGCTTGGCGTACTCCAGCCATCCCAGGTTGCTCCAGTTGGGGTGGAAGTAGCGGTTGCCCAGGGTGTAATTGCCCTCGATCCCGCTGTTGGTGACGATGGACGCCAGTTGCCCGCGCTCCAGCACGTAGACTTTGACTTCCTTGATGGTCAGGTCCGGGAAATCGCCGCGCTTGATTCCTACTGCCTGGGCCGCGGCGAGGCCCGGATCCGCCAGCGCGGGCACGGCGGCCATCCCGCCCGCAGCGGCCGAACCGAGGAACTGGCGGCGCGATCTACCGTTTTTCGGCATAGGGTTTTCTCCTCAGATGATTGGGTTCCAAACGAGCCCGGCTTGTCAAGCGGACGGGGCGGGTGACGGCTCCGGAATGGAACGAGCCCAAAGCTCGCTTTGCGTGTCAAACCGAGGTATCGACGAAAAGGCTGATAGCTGCGGGCCGCTGCGGTCAGCGGCAATGGGCGCCATGAGGCAAAAGCCGTCACCTATCGGGTAGTTGCCGGTTGCCGGCGATGTCCGCTCCGCGGAAATCCGGCGCCACAGCATACAGGCAGGGCCGGCCCCGCCCAGTGCTACGCCTGGCCCGCGGCGGCCACCACCAGGGCGGCAAGGTTCCAGATCACCAGCAGCGCGAAGAATCCGTTGGCCCAGGCCAGGACGCGCCGGCGCCGCGACCAGCAGCAGTAGATGCCGAGCGCCAGCGCCAGGCACTTGACCGCCAGCAGTCCGCCCAGCGGGTTGCCCGCCGCCCGCATGCTGAAGCGCACCAGCGGATTGCCTTCCTCCACTCCGGCCAGCAAAAACGCCACGGTGGTCAGGAAATCCAGCACCTGCAGATATGCGTACTGGAGAATCAGCTGCGCCAAGTGTGACCTCGTCGGCCCATTATCGCCGGCGGCCGCCGCTTTCGAACAGATCCAGAACGGACCAGACCCGAAGTCCGGGTACCTGCGGCCCCGCACGGGAGTAGGGTAGCATCAAGGGTTTATGACCCCCGCCGCCCTCAGCCTGATCCACAGCCTGACCCGCCACCTGGAAGCCAATCTCGACCGCCTGGTGATTGATGCCGACGCCCACGCCAGTGATCTGTCGAAGCTCGACGGCGCCCTGCGCGAACGCTACATCTCCACGCCCGGCTACTACTTCGGACGCCCCGTTTCCGCCGAGGACCTGCTGATGGAAATGGACCAGGCCGGCGTCGATATGGCATTGATCTGGCAGAACCCGGCAGCCACCGTGTACGGCGGCGACCCGGAAGCCAACACCCAGGCGCTGCTCGAAGCCAACACTTACGTCCGGGATGCCGCCTTGCGCTACCCCGGCCGCTTCATCCCGGCCGGCTGGACCGATCCCAAAGGCTGCGGGCTGGCGAACGCGCTGCGAATCACCGGCCGGCTGGTCAGTGAGTATGGTTTCCTGATCGTCAAGATGAATCCGGCTCAGAACCGCTATCCCATGGATAGCCCGGAAGTACTGGCGGTGGTAGACCGGATTGTGGAACTGGGCGCCATCCCGGCCTTCCATTTCGGCGCCGACACCCCCTTCACGCCGCCCGAGTGCCTGGATCGCGTCGCCGCACGGCACCCCGGTTGGCCCATCCTCGCGGTGCACATGGGCGGAGGCGGGGCTTCCTACAGCCGGGCCGAGGAGCCCTGTATCCAGGCGCGCGAGCTGGGACTGCGCCGCCCCAACATACGCTATGTCCTCAGCGCCAAGCGCGACACTCACATGGAAAGCGACCTGATCGCCTATCAGTTTGCGGGCGAGCCATTCCGCCACAACCTGTTCTGCGGCAGCGACGCCCCCTACGGGCGCATGGCCTGGAACTTCGGCGGATTCCGCGCCATGCTGGCCGGGCTCATGGACGGCGTCCGGCACACCGACCAGAGGGTTCGCTCCTCACCCGGGCTGTTTACGCCCGAAGCAGCGGCGAATTACCTGGGGCGCAACTTCGCCCGTTTCGTTCTGGACGGCTATCGCCGGCTGCTCGCCATTCATTCGGAGGCCGCCGCCGTATGAGCCTGATCATTCTCGGCCTTTCGATCGTCCTGCTGCTGTTCCTGATCGCCCGGCTGAAGCTGAGCGCGCTGCTGGCCCTGGTGCTGACCTCGTTCGCGGTCGGGGTGATGAACGGGATGAGCGCGGAGGCCACCCTGCGTTCGATCCTGAAGGGGATCGGGGACACCATGGGCGGGCTGGTTCTGGTGATCGTGTTCGGCGCCATGCTGGGCAAGCTGATCGAGGACAGCGGCGCGGCGCACACCATCAGCTACGCGCTGATCCGGCTGTTCGGGCAGCGGCGCATCCAGCTGGCCGTCGTGCTCACCGGCTTCATCGTCGGCCTGCCGATGATGTACAACGCGAGCTTCCTGGTCCTAATCCCGCTGATCTACACGCTTTCCGCCACCACCGGTCTGTCGCTGATGTATCTGGGCATTCCGCTCTCGTCGGCGCTCTCGGTGACCCACGGCTACCTGCCTCCGCACCCGGCGCCCACTTCGATTGCCCTGATGTTCAAGGCGGACGTCAACCTGACCCTGTTGTACGGCCTGGTGCTGGCGGTGCCGGCCACGCTGATCGGCGGCCCGCTCCTGGCCAGGTGCTTCCGTAACCGCAAAATCATGCCGCCGCCGGAACTCTACACACCGCGCGAATTCCGTCCGGAGGAGCTTCCGGGGCTGGGGGTGAGCCTGTTCACGACCACCATCCCGGTGTTGCTGATGCTGGCCGGGGCGGTGGTCACCATGGCGACCAGCGGCAACGGGGCGGCCGCCGCCGCGGCCAAGTTCGTGAGTGAGCCGAACGTCGCCCTGCTGCTGGCGGTGCTGGTGGGTATCTACACCCTGGGCTTGCGGCGCGGGCGCGACATGGACAGCCTCATGAAGAGCCTGGGCTCGGGCGCTTCCAGTGTAGCCATGATCACGCTGATCATCGGCTGCGGCGGCGCTTTCAAGCAGGTGCTGCTCGATTCCGGCACGGGAGACGCCATCAAGTCGGTGGCCTCGCAGGCGAATTTGTCCCCGCTCGTGCTGGCCTGGGGTACGGCCGCCTTGCTGCGGGTCAGCCTCGGCTCGGCGACCGTTGCGGCGATTACGGCCGCCGGGATCGTGCTGCCCATGATCCCGGGTTCCGGAATCCGGCCGGAGCTGCTGGTTATCTCCACCGCGGCGGGCAGCCTGATGCTCTCGCACTTCAATGACATCGGTTTCTGGATGTTCAAGGAGTATTACGGTGTGAGCGTGAAGGAGACGTTCCAGATGTGGACCACCATGGAAACCATCGTCTCCGTGGTGGGACTGCTGGGGGTTTTGGCGCTGCACGCCGTGCTGGGCGCGCCCGCCTGAACCCCCCCGGGTTCCAGAAATTTACTCGCTTCAACCACTTCCGGCCACTATACTGGAAGGATACCGGCATGCGCTTTTCCGTTGACGCTCACGCGATCGGCCGACACCTGACCGGAAACGAAGTCTACGTTAAGAATCTTCTGCAGGGATTTGCCGCCCTGGATCCAGAGTCGGAGTTCATCGCCTACCTGTCCAGCGACGACGCGGCGGCCTGGGTGCCAAGCCGCTTCCCCTTCCGCCGGGTTTCCGCGAATCCTTTCCTGCGATTAGGCCGCGATCTTTCCCGGAAACTCGCTCGCGATAAGCCGGACCTCGTCCACGTCCAGTACACGGCCCCGCTGGCCTGTCCGGTTCCGTGCGTGGTGAGTGTCCATGATGTCAGTTTTCTGGAGCACCCGGAGTACTTCCCCCGCCTGCGCGCCCTGCAGTTAGCAGTGACTGTGCGCCGGACGGTGCGGCAGGCGGCCAGGATCCTCACGGGCAGTGACTTCTCCAAGCGCGCCATTATGGCAGCTTACGGACTGGATGAAAGCCGTATCTCTGTGGTTCCGAATGCCGCCGCGCCCGAGTTCCGCCCGGTCAACCGGGAACAATCCGCCGGCGTGGTGCTTTCGCGCTTCCGGATCCGGGGACCGTTCATCCTTTCGGTGGGCGATCTGCAGCCCCGCAAGAATCAGGTCGGCCTGATCCGCGCCTTCGGGCGATTGCTGGACGCGCATCCCAACCTGCCTCATCACCTGGTGCTGGCCGGCAAACCGACGTGGTTTGCCCCGCGGGTGGCGGAGGCCGCCCGGCAGTCGGGGCACGCCAGCCGGATCCATCTCCCCGGCTTCGTCGGCGACGACGACCTGCTGCATCTTTACAACGCCTGCGATCTGTTCGTGTTTCCGTCGTTTTACGAAGGCTTCGGCCTGCCGCTGCTCGAAGCCATGGCTTGCGGCCGGGCGGTCACCTGTTCGGATACTTCGGCGATGCCCGAGGTGGCCGACGGGGCGGCGATCCTGTTTGATCCCGGTTCCACGGACCAGATGGCGCGCGCCATGGCCGACCTGCTGCTGGATGCGGAACTGCGAGCCCGCATGGAACGGCTCGGACTGATGCGCGCCTCGCAGTTCAACTGGCATACCACGGCCCGGAAGACGCTGGAAGTGTACTGCGAGGTGGCCGGGGGGGGCCGGGTCAGCGGCAGACGCACGGCGGCGGCCCAGATCGCGCCATGAACCGGCTGGCGCCGCTGCTGCTGTTGACATTGGGTACCCTGCAGGCGCAGACCGGCTTTCCGTTCGCCGGCGAGTCCCTCGGCTACACGGTCAACTGGCCCAGCGGCCTCGGCCTGGGGGAAGGACGCATGGAAGCCCGCCGGGCCGGGCAGCGCTGGGAATTTCAATTCACGCTGCAGGCCGGCATTCCCGGTTTCGCGATCCAGGATACCTACCGCTCCATCGCCTCCGACGGTATTTGTTCGCTCGAATTCGAGAAAGACGCGGTCCACGGGCGGCGCAAAATCCGCGAGCGAACCGTCTTCGATACCGGTAACGGGCTGGCGGTACGCACTACCATCAACGGCGGCAAGACCGAGATTCCCATCGGGCAGTGCACCCGCGACGCGCTGGCATTCCTGTATTACGTGCGGCGCGAGTTGGGGCAAGGCAGGATGCCCGCCCCGCAGGCGGTGCTGTTCGGCGCCACCTACGATATCCGGCTGGAATACGGCGGCGGGCAGCCGGTCACCCTGCACGATCGCAAGGTGGAGGCCGACCGCCTCACTGCTTCGGTGCGCGGGCCGTCTTCCGATCACGGTTTCGAGATCTTTTTCGCCCGGGATGCCGCCCGGACCCCGCTCCTGGTCCGGGTTCCGCTGGCCGCCGGAACCTTCTCGCTGGAGTTGATACGCTAAGGAGGACCGGAGCAGCCGGACCCTGCAGACACCTGTGCGGATCGCCTTCTTCTCGCCATTGCCGCCCCTGAAGAGCGGCATCGCCGACTACTCGGCCACGCTGATCGAGCATCTCCGGCCTTTGGCCGGCCTCGACGTGTACGGCGAAGCCTGCCCCTCGTTCGATCCTTCGCAGTACGACGCCATCGTCTATCAGGTGGGCAATAACCCGCACCACGGTTTTGTCTATGAAACCGCTCTCCGGCATCCGGGAATCGTGGTGCTGCACGAGGCCAACCTGCATCACCTGATCGCCGAACTGACCATACGCCGGGGAGACTGGGAGGCGTACCTGCTGGAAGCCGAATACAACGGCGGAGCGGCGGCCCTGGCCTACGCACAGCGGGTGCGGGCGCTGGAAGTCGGGCCGGATTATGAGGGCGTTCCCATGACGCGCCGCCTGCTGCAATCGGCCGCCGGCGTCATCGTGCACAGCCGCTTCATGGAGCGGCAGGTACGCGCTGCCGGTTTCACCGGCCCGGTCGGAGTCATCCCCCACGGCGCCTGGATTCCTCAGACCGACGGCATGGGCTACCGGCAGCGTCTGGGCCTTGATGAGGCCGTGCCGCTGGTCGGCATCTTCGGTTTTCTGAAGCCTTACAAGCGCATCGCGGAAGCGCTGCGGGCGCTGCGGCGGGTGGTCCGCCTGGAACCCCGGGTTCGCATGATCCTGGTGGGCGAGCCGCATCCCGATTTTCCCCTGCGCTCCCTGATCCAGACGCTCGGCCTGGAGGCCCACGTACGGGTCCTGGGCTTTCAGCCGCTGGCGGACTTCACCGGCTACCTGGCGGCCTGCGACATCGTGCTCAACCTGCGCTATCCGACGGTGGGGGAAAGTTCCGGCAGCCTGCTGCGCGCCCTCGGCCTGGGCAAGGCGGTGCTGGTTTCCGAGGTCGGCGCCTTCGCCGAATTCCCGGACGAGATCTGCCTCAAAGTGCCTGTGGGGGCGGGCGAGGAAGAACTGATTTTCGAGTATCTGAACCTGCTGGTCGCCCGGCCCGGTCTGCGCCGCGCCCTGGGAGAGAAGGCCCGGCAATACGTGGAACGCGAGTGCGGCTGGCCGCTGGTGGCGCGGCGCTACGCGGCGTTTCTCCAGGGCGAGGAACTGCCGTCGCCTGCGCCGCCCGCGGCGGTTTCGCCGCCGCCCGAGCCGGAGTACCTGCGCAGTTGGGTCTCCGAGCCGGAAGCCCGGAGCTACCTGGAAACTCATCTGAGCCGCCTGGAAAAGACCTTGTCGATCACACCGCCCGGGGGACCGCGGGATCGCATCCTGGAGATGGGCGCCTATCTCCAGATCACCCCGGCGCTGAAGACCCGCCTGGGATACGGCGAAGTGCGCGGCTGCTATTACGGCGAACCAGGCCGGGTGGACCGGAAGGAAACCGTATCGGAGAACGGGGAACGTTTCGAGTGCGAGATCGACCTGTTCGACGCCGAGCGCGATTGTTTTCCTTATCCGGACGAGCACTTCTCCACTGTCCTGTGCTGCGAGCTGATCGAGCACCTCTCCGGCGATCCCATGCACCTGATGGGCGAAGTGAACCGGATCCTGAAGCCCGGCGGGCATCTGGTGCTGACCACGCCCAACATCGTTTCACTGCGGGCGCTCTCGGCCGCTCTGCAGGGCTACCACCCGGGTTTTTTCTCCGCCTACCTGCAGCCGCGGCCGGGCGGTCCGGTCGAGGCGCGCCACAACCGCGAGTACACGCCCCGGGAAATCCGTCAGCTGCTGGAAGAGGCCGGTTTCGAGCTGGTGCTGCTCGAGACCGGCCCGTTCCGCGAAGAGCCGCGGCCGGAACAAGCCTGGGTGGCGAATCTTCTGGAGCGTTACGGAATGCCGGCCGACCTGCGGGACGACGGCATCTATGCCGTCGGACGTAAGACCGGGCCGCTTCGATGCCGCTACCCCGGCTGGTTGTACGCATGAGCGCGCGCCTGTCGCACACCGAAGCGGAAGCGCGCGGTCTGCGGATCCGCGCCGCTTTCCGGGTTCGGAACGACTCGCGCGAAACCTGGCGCGCGGAAGACGGTTTCGCCGTCAGCTACCATCTGCTGGACCCCGAAACCAACACCGTGATCGAGGACGGGCCGCGCACCCTGCTGGAGCGGGACATTCCGCCGGGCGACAGCGAAGCGGTCGAGATCCGCTTTCCGCTGCCGCCCGATCCGGGACGCTACCGGGTCTACGTCTCTCCGATGCGGGAACGGGAGGGATGGTTTTACGAGCGCGGCGGCGAGTTTCTGCTGCTGGACCTGCTGGTGGAAGGCGCGGCGGCGAGGATCGAGCGCGCCCGGGTCTTCACCATGCGCCGGCTGCGCCGGGAACTGGCGGTGCGCTCGCTGGGGCGCGCCCTGACCCTGCCGTGGCGCGCCATCTTCGTGAACCGCAGCCTGATTCGCGCCATGGTGCGGCGCGACATTCTGGGCCGCTACCGGGGCTCTTTCGGCGGCCTGTTCTGGACGGTGCTGAACCCGCTGCTGCTGATGCTGACCTACTTCTATGTCTTCGGCATCGTGCTCCAGGCGCGCTTCGGCAACGACCCCAGCCGTTCCGGTTTCGTACTCTATTTCCTGGCGGGAATGCTGCCCTGGCTGGCCTTCAGCGAAGCCGCCGGCCGCGCCCCCTTCGTTTTGCTGGAATACCGCAACTTCGTCAAGAAGCTGGTCTTTCCGGTGGAGACCCTGCCCGTGAACCTGGTGACCGCCGGGCTGGTGACGGAGGCCTTCGCCGTGGTTCTGTTCCTCGCCTACCTGCTGCTGGCGCGCGGCTCGGTTCCGCTGACTGCTTTGTGGCTGCCGGTGCTGGCGGCGCCCCAGGTCCTCTTCACGCTGGGCCTGTGCTGGTTCCTGGCGGGACTGGGCGTATTCGTGCGCGACCTCGGGCAGTTGAGCGGGTTTTTGTTGACGCTTTGGTTCTTCCTCACGCCGATCTGCTACCCGGAAACCGCGCTGCCCCCGGCGGCGCTGCCTGTCCTCTCCAGGAACCCGGTCTTCGTTCTGGTGCGCGGCTACCGGGACATCCTGCTGGAGGGCCGCGCCCCCGACTTCGGCCCTCTCTGGAAGCTGTGGCTGCTGGCGGCGCTGGTTTTCATCGCGGGCTACGCCTGGTTCCACAAGCTGCGGCGCTCGTTCGCCGATGTCATATAGCCGCCAGCCATGAGATCGGCTCACCAACCGGCGTCTGGCGGCTGACGTCGCAAGTTAAGATGGTTAAGGACGGTTGCCCGCTTGTTTCAAACCATCACCAGCCTGCTGATCGAATACGGCCCGCTAGGCGTTTTGCTGCTGGCTTTTATCGATTCCGCGGGTGTTCCGGTGGCGGTCGGAATGGACGCCCTGATCATCTATCTCGCGGCCAGGAATCCGCCCGCGGCGCCCTATTACGCCGCCATCGGGGTGTTCGGTTCGGCGGCCGGCAACATCGTCCTGTTCTGGCTGGCGCGGCAGGGCGGCCGGCGCTTCCTGAGCACTCAGGCGCCTCCGGCCCGGACGCTGCGGTTTCGGGACTGGTTCCAGCGCTACGGCCTGCTGACCGTTTTCGTGCCGGCGCTGGTGCCGATCCCGCTGCCGTTGAAAGTGTTCGTGATTTCAGCGGGCGCACTGCGTGTTCCGCTGAGCACCTTTCTGGCGGTGATCCTGCTGGCCCGGACCCTGCGCTACGGCGGCGAGGCGTACCTGGGAGCGCAGGTGGGCGAGCACTCGGCGCAGTACTTGAAAGACAACGCCTGGCCGCTGCTGGGTGCGGCGGTGGGCCTGTTCGTGGTGCTCTATACGCTGATGCGGCTGCGGGACCGCGCGCGCGGCCCGGCTTCCGACCTGGGGTGAATACGTGAAGGTGAACGTCGAGCGGTTCGAGTCCGGGGACGTGCGCGGATTTCTGCACGGCCCTGGCACGCCATGTGGCGACGGACTGGTGCTGACTCACGGGGCCGGGGGGAACTGCAATTCGCCGCTGCTGGTTCGAGTGGCGGACGCGTTCGCGGCCTCCGGCTTTCGCGTGCTGCGCTGCGATCTGCCCTTCCGGCAGGCGCGCCCGCACGGCCCCCCGTCGCCCGCCTGGGCGGAAAAGGACCGGGCCGGACTGCGCGCCGCCGTGGCCGCGCTGCGCGCCGCGATTCCGGGCCGCCTCATTCTGGGCGGGCAATCCTACGGCGGCCGCCAGGCCAGCATTCTGGCTTCGGAGGATGCCGGACTGGCTGAGGCTCTCCTGCTGTTGTCCTATCCGCTGCACCCGCCCGGCAAACCCGGCCAGCCGAGGACCGCGCATTTCCCTTTGCTGCGGGCGCCCTGCCTGTTCGTTCAGGGGACGCGCGATCCCTTCGCATCGCCCGAAGAACTCGCAGCGGCGATCGCGGCCATTCCCGGCCGCGTCCGGCGCAGTGTCGTGGAAGGCGCCGGGCACGACCTGGCGGGCGGCAAGTTCGACGCGGCGCAACTGGTCCTGGAGCCGGTGCGTGCGCTGCTGG
>JADZAF010000030.1 GCA_020852755.1 Bryobacterales bacterium | reverse complement strand
TCGGGCGCGCTCTGGCGCGTGCCGCACCAGGAGGACGCCATGTCGCGCGGGCGCATCGTCCTCGACGAGCAGACGCTCTACCGCCCCCGGGCCGATGTCTCGCCCGACGGCACGCGGCTGATCTTCTCCTCCACCTCCAACGCCGGCGACCAGTTCAACCACCTCTACGTCCTGCCCACCGCCGGCGGTTATCCCTACAAGATGACCTTCGGCGAGTTCGACGATTTCCATCCGCGCTGGTCGCCGGACGGCGAGCAGATCGCTTACATTTCGAACCACGCCGGGGTGCCGCAACTCTGCCTGCTCAACGCGCATACCGGGCGCAAGCAGGTCGTCGCCATCCGCAAGCGGACCTGGAAGCAGCCCATGGCACGGCTGCAAGTGCGGATCCTCGATGCCGGCACCGGGCAGCCCACCCCGGCCCGGATTCAGGGCGCGGCGTCGGACGGCAAGCTGTACGCGCCCCCGGACGCTTTCGTGATCAACGCCCGGCTGCCCGAAGGCCTGGAACGGGTCTTCTACACCGGCGGCGCCTACACGGTGGAAGTGCCGCCCGGCAAGGTTCGCGTGGAGGCGCACAAGGGTTTCGAATATCTGCCGGCCGGCCAGGAAGTGGAGGCCAGGGCGGGGGCCACCCATGCCGTGACGCTCACGCTCAAGCCCGTCGCCGACCTTCCTTCCAAGGGCTGGTACGCGGCCACCACCCACACCCACATGAACTACGGCGGGCCGCTGCGGAACACGCCCGCCATGCTCGGCCTGATGGCCCGCGCGCAGGGCCTGCACATCGTCACCGGCATGGTTGCCAACAAGGACAACCGCGTGCTCGACTGGCAGCACTTCCGTCCCGACGGGCAGATGGACCCCGCCTCGGACCTGCCCGGGCGGCTCCTGATCGTCTTCGGCGAGGAGCACCGCCCGTCGTTCTGGGGCCACTCGTTCCTGATCGGGCTGCGCGACCACCTGATCTCCCCGTTCGCCTCCGGCTACAAGGGCACCGCGCTGGACAGTATCTACCCCAGCAACACCGACGTGTTCCGGGAGGCCCGCGCCCAGGGTGCGGCCACCGGCTACGTGCACGCCTTCGGCGGCGACCGCGACCCGCTGGCCGGAGGCGGGGGTCCGAAAGGCTTCGGCATCGACGTGGCGCTGGGGACCATCGATGGCGTGGAGTGGATGTCCTCCTCGCGCGGCGCCCTGATCCCGCTGTTTCACGCCTGGAACAACGATTTCCGCATCGCTCCGGTGGGCGGCGAGGATTCGCTCGCCAACATGGAGAGCCAGCGCCTGCCCGGCATCATGCGAACCTACGCGTACCTGGGCCGGAACTTCACCCTGCAAGGCTGGGTCGATGCATTGAAGCAAGGCCGCGTCTTCCTGAGCAGCGGCCCGGTGCCGGAATTCAGCGTGGGCGGCAGGATGCCCGGGGAGAGCGTCGACCTGCCTGCCGGAGGCGGCCCGGTTCCGATCACCGGCAGTGTGCGCTCGCGCACGCCGCTGCTTTCGGTGCGCATCTACCATAACGGCACGGTCTGGAAGGAGATTCCCGCGGCCGGAAAGAAGGAAGTGCGCTTCGCCGAACACGCCGCGGTTTCGAAGAGCGGCTGGTTCAGCCTGGTGGCGGAAGCCGAGGAGACCCGCCCCGCTCCGGGGGCTTTCGGCCAGGCGGTGAGCAACGCCGTGCGCGTTTACGTGGGAAAGCAGCCCATCCGCAGCCGCGCCTCGGCGCGGTATTATCTGGACTGGCTCGCGAAGCTGCGCGCCCAGGTCTCCGATCCGTCGCTCTACCGCTCGGAGCGCGAGATGAAGCGGGTCCTGGCGCGCCTCGAGGAAGCCGCGGCGGTCTACCGCAAACGCCTGGAGGAAGCTCCATGAAACGCCGCGAATTTCTGGGAACCGCGGGAATGGCCGCCGCCGCGCCTGCCGGGGCCGGCATCGAATCGGCGCGCCGCGATTTCCCCTGGGCCGAGCGTGAACTTTACCTGAACTCGGCCACCGAGCATCCTTTGCCTCTGCCTTCGGCGCAGGCCATGGAGCGCTACATCCGCTCCATCACCTACGGTCCGGATGCGGAGCGCGAGAAATTCGAGAACAACGAATTGCAGGCCCAGGTGCGAGCCCTGTTCGCGAACCTGATTCACGCGAAACCGTCCGAGATCGGCTTTGTCCCCGCCACCCAGATCGCGGAGAACCTGGTGCTGGACGGGCTGGAGATTCAGCAGAGCGGCGGCAACGTGGTCACCAACGACCTGCACTACGGAGGCTCGCTGCTCATGTACCAGAAACGCAAAGCGGCCGGGCTCGACGTGCGGGTGGTGCAGAACCGCGAGGGCCGCATTCGTTTGAGCGACGTGGAGCGCGCGGTGGACCGCAGGACCCGCCTGATCGCCGTGGCGCTGGTCTCCAACGTCAACGGGTACCTGGAGGACGCCAAGGCTTTGAGCGCCCTGGCGCATGCGCATGGCGGGTACCTGTTCACCGATGTGATTCAGGCCGCCGGCGCGGTGCCCATCGACGTGCGCGCCATGGGCATCGACTTCCTGGCCTGTTCCGCCTACAAGTGGCTCATGGGCGGCCGCTTCGGGTATCTGTACGTACCCGAAGAGTTGCAGGGATCGGTGCTCAAGCCCAAACAGTTCGGAGGCCGCTCCTCGCAGCCCGGCGCCGGCCGCTACCAGGTCAGCACCGCCTCCCACCTGGGCTGCGTCTGCCAGCATGAGTCGCTGCAGTACATCCTGCGGCTGGGGGTCGGGAACATTCAGGCCCACAACCTGAAGTTGAACCAGCGGCTGCGCAAAGAGCTTCCCCGGGCCGGCTACGAGTGCCTCACTCCGTTCGGCGCTGCGACTCCCATTTCGACCTTCCGTTTCCAGAACGGCGAAGCGGTGCGGAAGAAACTCCAGCGGGCCGGGGCCATCGTGACCCTGCGGCTGGGGGAGAAAGACAGCCAGATGCGGGTGTCTCCCTCGGTGTTCAATCACCTGGGGGACATTGACCGCTTCATCGGGGCACTGGCAGGCTGACGTGCGGCGCCGGAATTTTCTCGCACTGCCCGCCGCGGCCTTCGCCCAGACCGGTACCATACCCGATCGCCGGGTGCCGTACCGCAACTACTCGCGCTGCCTGCCCGATCTGCTCAGGCGGCTGGCCGCGGCGGCCTACGAAACCCGCAACCGCAGACTCGAGCAATTGACCTCGACCGGGGCCATCCGGGAGTACCAGGATTGGGTGACGCGCACCTTCTGGGCGCTGACCGGAGGGCTTCCGGAGAAAACACCGCTCAACGCCCGGACGGTGGGGGCGTTCGAGCGCAGCGGCTACCGCGTCGAGAAGGTGGTGTTTGAGAGCCGGCCCAACTTTCACGTTCCGGCCAACCTGTACCTGCCCTCCGCCGGTCGCCCGCCCTATCCGGGCGTGTTGTTTCAGATGGGCCATGCGGCGGATGGCAAGGCCTATCCCTCGTACCAGAAGTGCTGCCAGGGCCTGGCACGTCTCGGCTTCGCGGTCCTGGCCTTCGATCCCATGGGGCAGGGGGAGCGGACCTACTATCCGGGAGCGAATCCTGCTCGCAGCCGGCTGGGCTCGGCCGACGACGAACATACCGTGCCCGGGAAACAGATGCTGCTGGTGGGCGACACGGCCACGCGCCTCCAGGTGTGGGACGCCGTGCGCGCATTGGATTACCTGTCGGCTCATCCGGCGGTGGACAAAACGCGCCTGGGTTCGACCGGACAATCCGGCGGCGGCACCGTGACCATGCTGCTGGCCGCCGTGGACAGGCGCCTGGCCGCCGCCGTGGTCACCTGCGGCAATACCGAGAATTTCGCCTGCGCGGGCTTCATCCCGCCCGGCTCCACCGACGATGCGGAACAGAACCTGGTGAACTCCGGCCCGGCCGGCTTCGACCGCTGGGACCTGCTCTACCCGCTGGCGCCCAAGCCGCTGCTGGTGGTTTCGAGCGCGCGGGATTTCTTCGGGACCTACTCGCCCAATTACCTCTCCAGCGGCAGGGAGGAATTCGGGAAGCTGCGCGCGATCTACCGGCGGCTGGGGGGCGAAGAGCGGATCGGCTGGCAGGAAAATCCCATGCCGCACGGCCTGGCCTACGATCTGCGCCTGTCGGTGTACAACTGGTTCCGGCGCTGGCTGCAGGGGGAAGCCGCGCCGGTTGCGGAAGAACCGCCCGTTTCACCCGAGGAAGAGAGAACGCTCTGGGTGGCGGGCGGCAACGTGATGAGCGGGTTCGGATCGGAATCGCCCTTCACGCTGCTGCGCAAAGCGCCCCGCCCGGCCCGCTCGGAGGCGCCCCTCGATCAGCTGCTCTCCTTGCAGGGCCGGCCTCCCGCAGCCGGGTTCCGCAAGCTCGGCGAAGCCTCTTTCCGCGATGTAGCCATACGGGCCGTGGAACTGGAACCGGAGCCGGAAATCTGGCTGCCCGCCTATCTCTATCAGCCCCGGCGGGCCGCTGCGGACGGGCCTGTTCTGCTGATGCTGGAGCCGGGCGGCCGGCGCCACTGGCAGGAAGGGTCGCTGTATGCGACGCTGGCCGCCGAGGGCTGGGCGGTCTGCGCCGCCGACCTGCGCGGGGTGGGCGACAGCAGCCCGGAGTTCGGCTCCGGTTCCCCGTCCTATGCCGCTTTCCGCCATGCGGACAACCAGTATGCCTGGGCCGCGCTGATGCTGGGACGCCCCCTGCTCAGCCAGCGGACCGCCGATGTGCTGGCGCTGGCCGCAGCCCTGCGGGCCGAGTTCCCGTCGCGTCCCCTGATGGTGGCGGCGCGCGGGTTTCTCACCGTGCCGGCGTTGTGCGCCGCCGCGCTCGATCCCGCCATCCACACGCTCTACCTGGCGCGGGGACTGGCGGCGTTCCAACTGCTGATCGAATCGGAGGAGTACCTGGGCGGCCGCTACGAGAACGAAGATCAGGGCCGCGAGATCCATCCCTTCGCCAACGTCGTGTTCGGCTTCCTGCGGCACACCGACCTGCCGCAGATCGCCGCTTCGCTCTCACCCCGCCGCCTGGTGCTGGCAGGACCGGTGGATGCCCGCGGCGCGGCGCTTGCGCCGGATGTCGCGGCCAGACTGTACGGTTCGCGGGGCTTCGAGATCCGCCCGCAGGCCTCCTGGGACGCGGAGACGTTTCGGCGGCTGGCGGCCGGGGCCTGAGGCCGGAGTCAATCGCCTCCAGGAGTTCGGCCACCGGCCGGCCTCGACACCTGCGGATGCCCGGCGCCACCGGCCCGGCTGGACGTGCTTCGACTGGGGTGCGTATTCTCCGTCAACCGGACTCCCGGTCAGCGCGTGACGCCGGTCCGGTAATCGAGTATCGCGCGACGGATCTGGTAGTCGTACTTCGCGTTGGCATTCTGGATGGCTGCCGAGGTGCGGGCCAGTTGGGCCTGGCTCAGTTCCACGATGGAACTGAGCCCCAGGTCATAGCGCGATTGCGCCAGTTCCATGGCCTGGCCGGCATACTCCAACAGGCGGGCCGTCACGTCCACCCGTTCGGCCGCCGTGTTCACGTTCAGAACTTCGACAGCGATGTCGCGGGCAATCTCGATCTGCAGCTGCTTCACGCGCTCCTCGGCCGCGCGGGCCTTCATCCTGGCTTCCGCCTCGCGGGCGCTGTAGAGACCTCCGTTCAAAAACGGCAGGCTGATGTTGATGCCGCCGGCTACAAACTGCCCGCGCAGCGCGGTGTCACGCTGCGGGATGAGCCCCGCTGAGCTGACGGCCGCGACGGAAGGATACTTGAGCCGCGTTTCGGCTTTGGCCAGGCGGTTGGCCGCGTCCACTTCGAAGCGCTGCGCACGCAGGTCGGGGCGTTCCCGAAGTGCTTTGCCGATCAACTCGTCCACCACCAGCGGCTCGACTTTGTAGGGCTCCTCCACCAGTTCGAACTCCCGCATGTCCGAATAGCCCAGCGCCGCCGAGAGGTTGGTGTGGGCCGCTTTCCGGTCGTTGCGGGCGCTCACCAGCATCAGGTTGGCCTCCTCCAGGCTGACGGTGGCGAAGCTCAAGTCCAGGCCGGACTTGAGGTGGGCCCGGGCCAGTTCCCTCACCCGGTCGAGCACCAATTGCCTCGACGCCACGGTCTGCTCCGCCACCCGGAGCACGGCCTCGGCGCGCAGGACCTGCAGGTAGGCCTTGTCCACCTCCAGCACCACCTGGTTGCGCACCGCCGCCACCTGCTGCTCCTCGGCCCGGGCCCGGTAGCGGGAGCTGTCCACGAGGTTCGAGGTACGTCCGAAATCCAGCAGCAACTGGCTGGCGGAGAAGCCGCTGGCCAGCCGGCTGTAGATCACCGGGTTGTTGATGGCTCCGGCGGCCAGCCGGGTGTTCTCGGGCGCGCCGGCAGCCGTAAGATTGGCGGTGACCTGCGGATACCTCGCCGCCGCCACCCCGGCCGGCGCCTCGGCGGCCGCCAGGGCGGTGAAGTGTCGCGCGCGGATGGCCGGATGGCCCTGGAGTGCAATCTGCTCCGCCTCGCGCAGCGTCAGCCGCTGCTTCTGCTGAGCATGCGCGGCTTCGCACGCCAGGCCTGCCGCCGCGAGCAGAACCAGAATGAATCTCATCGCGCTTCCGCCTCCCGCCGGCCGTACACCAGCAGTACGGCCGCGGGCACCAGGATGACCGTGAACACCACCGAGAGGGTGAGCCCCCCAATGATGGCCTGGGCCAGCGGCGCATAGCTTTCGCTTCCCGTCCCCAGCTTCAGGGCCATGGGCAGGAGCCCGATCACGGTGGCCAGCGAGGTCATCAGCACCGGGCGCAGCCGGACACGGCAGGCCACCGCGACCGCCTCGCGCATCCGCATTCCGCCCTCGGCCAGCCGGTGCGTGAACTCCACGATCAGGATGCTGTTGGAAACCACAATTCCCACCATCATCACCACACCCATCAGGGATTGAACGTTCAAGGTCGTACCGGCCCACCAGAGCACCAGCAGCACCCCGGTAATCCCCAGCGGCACGGCCAGCAGGATAATGAGGGGGTCGATGAAGCTCTCGAACTGGGCTACCAGGATCAGGTACAGAAGCACAATCGAGAGCAGCAGGCCCAGGCCGAAACTGCGGAACGAAGACCGCATGCCCTGCACCATCCCGCGCAGGTCCACCCGCACTCCTTCAGGCAGGCTGGTTTCGGCGATGATCCGGTCGATGCGGTTGGCTACTTTTCCTATGTCCTCCCCGCGCAGCCCGACGAAGACATCCACCACCCGGCGAAGCTGGTAGTGGTCGACCTCGGTGGGCGCCTCGACACGCCGGATACCGGTCACCGCATCCAGGCGAACCGGCTGCAAAGCGCCAGGCCCGCGCAGCGGGATGGCTTTCAGGTCCAGCAGGTTCCGTACACGCCCTTCGGGATACTGCACGGTGAGCATATAGTCGTTGCCGGTCTTGTGGTCCACCCAGTAACTCGGCGCGATCATCTGATTGGAGGTAAGCGCGGTGATGATGTTGCTCACCACCTCCCGCTGGCTGAGGCCCGCTTGTCCCGCCCGCTTGCGATCGATATCGATCTTGAGCGAAGGATAGTCCAGGTCCTGGGGGATGAAGGTTTCGCTGACTCCCGGAATCACCCGGATGCGGGTGGCCAGACCCTGCGCGGTGCGGTGCGCGGCGTGCAGATCGGAACCGCTCACCTGCACGTTGATCGGCGCCGGCAAGCCCAGGTTCAACACGGCATCCACCAGTCCGCCGGACTGGAAGTAGGCGCTCAGGTGAGGCAGTTCGTCCGCCAGCCGTGCCCGCACCCGGTCCATGTACTGGTAACTGCCGGTCTTATGCCCTTCCAGCAGACTCACCTGGATGAAGGCGGTGTGCTGCGCGGAGTTGCTGGTGTAAATGGAGGAGAACCCGGGAGTCACCCCGATGTTGGAGACGATCATACCCAGGTCTTTTTTGGCCACTACCCGCCGGATGAGTTCCTCGACCCGCTCGACCTCGCGCGACATCACCTCCAGCCGGGTGCCCGAGGGAGCTTTCACGTTGAGCACGAACTGCGCGGCATCCGTTCGGGGGAAAAAAGCCACGCCGAGTTGCGGGTAGATCAGCAGGCTGGCCAGGAAGACGGCTCCGCAGCAGACCACCACCGTCACGGGCCTTCGCAGGGCGGCGCCGACAGCGCGGCTGTACCCGTTCAGAAGCTTCTGGAAGCCGGCGTTGAATCGCCGGTTGAAGCGGCTTCCCCAACCGCGCCCGCTGTTCTCCTGCGCCTCGCTGTGGGTGAGAAACCGGGCGCAGAAAAGCGGCACAACGGTCATGGCGACGAAGTAAGAGGCAAACAACGAGATGACCACGGCCAGCGCCAGCGCGGAGAACAGGAACCGGCTGACCCCGTAGAGAAACGTGACCGGGAAGAAAACCACCGCGGTGGTGAGGGTGGCGGCCAGAACGGGCAGAGCCACCTCCTGCCCCCCCTTCTCCGCGGCCTCCCGCGGCGGCGTCCCCATCTCCAGGTGCCGGTAGATGTTCTCCAGCACCACCACCGAGTTGTCGATCAGGCGGGAGAAGACCAGCGCCAGGCCGCCCAGCACCATGGCATTCACGGAACTGCCGCCCAGCGAGAGCACGATGAAGGTGGTCAGCGCCGACAAGGGGATGGAGAGGCAGACGGCGACAGTGGCCCGCAGGCTCCCCAGAAAAACCAGGATCATCAGCGAAGTGAGCAGCAGGCCGATGGCGCCTTCGTGGAGCAGTGTCTCGATGGCTTTCTTCACGAAAACGGATTGATCGAATACCACACGCGTATCCAGGCTGGGAGGAACGTCAAAAAGCCGCGAGACCGCCTCCTTCACCCCGTCCACGACCGCGATGGTGTTGGTGTCGCCCCCTTGTTTAAGGACGGGAAGGTAGACCGAAGGCTGGCCGTCCACCCGGACAATATTGTTCTGGATCTGTTGCGCGTCCCTGGCGGACCCGATATCGCCTACCGTGACCAGGCCGCCGCCTTCCACCTTCAGCGGAATGCGCATGATGTCCGCCACCGTGTCCGCCTGGCTATTGGTGTAGAGACTGTAGTCGAAAGGCCCGATGCGGGTGTCGCCGGCCGGCAGGATCAGATTGGAGGCGTTCACGCCGCGAACCACGTCCATGGGGCTGAGCTGGTGCGCTTCCAGTTTCAGCGGGTCGACGTACACCATGATCTGCCGGTAGCGGCCGCCGAACGGCTGCGGCACCGAGGCTCCGGGCACGTTGGCCACCTGGTTTCGCACCGCGTACTGCGCCACGTCGCGAAGCTGCGTTTCGCCCAGGTTGTCGCCTTTTAGCGTGATCAGGCAAACCGGCAGGCTGGAAGCGTCGAACTTCAGCACCACCGGGGGAAGCGTGCCGGGAGGAAGCCGCCGCAGGTTGGCCATGGCCAGATTGGAGATGTTGGTGACCGCCGAATCGGCGTCCGTGCCCGGCTGGAAGAAGATCTTGATCAGGCTCACGCCGGGCAGCGACCGTGATTCGATGTGTTCGATGTTGCTGGCCAGAGTAAAGAAGCGCTCGAACCGGCCGGTGATGTCCGCTTCAATCTGTTCCGGCGGCATGCCCGAAAAGAACGTCGCCACCACCACAACCGGAATGTTGATGGCGGGGAACAGATCCACCGGCATGCGGCTGAGGCTGGTGATGCCCACGATGGCCAGCACCAGGCACACCACGACGACGACGTGCGGGTTGCGGATGGCGAAACCGGACATCTAGGCTTGCGCGGCCCTCCCGCGCCGCCGGTTGGCCAGGAACCACACGGCCGGGATCGTGAAAACGCCGGTCGCCACGGAGAGCAGCATGCCGCCGATGATGGCCCGGGCCATGGGCACGTACGCCTCTCCCCCGGTGCCCAGCTTGACCGCCAGGGGCAGCAGCCCGACCACGGTAGCCAGGGAGGTCATGAGAACCGGGCGGAATCGCAGGCGGCAGGCTTCCCTCACGGCCCGGCCCGGCTCCGCCCCCTGGTCGCGGAAATTGTTGGCGGCGTGCACGATCAGGATGCTGTTCGAGGCCACTACCCCCACCATCACAATGGTGCCCATGAGCGACATGACATTCAGGCTGCTGCCCGTCAGGAACAGCGCGGCCAGCACCCCGCTGATGCCCATGGGAAGCGCGGCCAGAATCAGCAATGGATCGAGGAATGACCGGAACTGGGCCACCAGGATGAGGTAGAGCAAGGTGATGGAAAGCGGCAGGCCCAGGCCGAAGCTCCGGAACGAAGCGCGCATGCCCTGCACCATTCCGCGCAGGTCCACCCGCACCCCTTCGGGCAGCTTCGTATCCGCGATGATCCGGTCCACCGCGTTGGCCACGCGGCCCAGGTCCTCGCCCTCCGGCGAGACGTAGATGTCCACCACGCGCCGCAGCTGGTAGTGATCCACCTCGGTGGGCGACTGCATGCGGCTGATCGTGCTGACGGCGTCCAGCCTCGCGGAACGCTTGCCCGCCGGCGCGCGAACCGGAATGGCTTCCAGGTCCTGCTGCGTGCGGACCTGCCCTTCCGGATATTGCACGGTCAGCAGGTAGTCGTTGCCGCTGCGGTGATCCACCCAGTAGCTCGGCGCAATCATCTGGTTCGACGTCAACGCGGTGATCACGTTCTGCACGATATCTTTCTGGGTCAGGCCCAGCTTGCCCGCGCGGATCCGGTCGATATCCACCTTGAGGGCCGGGTAATCCAGATCCTGCGGAATGAACAGGTCGCTCACGCCCGGGATTGCGCGCACCCGTTCGGCGATTTCCAGCGCCGTCCGGTAGCTGGCGTCCAGATCCGACCCGCTCACCTGAACGTCGATCGGCGCGGGCAGCCCCAGGTTCAGAACGGCGTCGGCGAGACCTCCGGTCTGGAAGTACGCGCTCATCTCCGGGAACTCGGCCTTCAGCCGCTCCCGCACGCGGTCCATGTATACATAGCTGCCGGTCCGATGGCCCTCCGCCAGGTTGACCTGAACGAACGCCGTGTGCTGGGCGGAGTTGCTGGTATAGATAGACGAGAAGCCGGGAGTCACGCCGATGTTCGACAGAACCACGCCCAGTTCTTCGGGCGGCACCGCGCTGCGAATCAACTCTTCCACTTTCCGGACCTGCTCCTGCATCATCTCCAGCCGGGTGCCGGATTGGGCTTTGAGGTTGATCACGAACTGTCCGGCGTCGGAGCGCGGGAAGAAGGCAATACGGAGTTGCGGGATCAACGCCAGCGAAGCCAGGAAAACTCCGGTCAGGCAGGAGAGGAGAACCGCCGGACGGCGCAGGCCGGCTTCCACGCCGGCCAGGTAGCGGCTCTCCAGGCGCCCGAAGATCTTCGCGGACCACTGCCGCAGCCGCTCTCCGCCTCGACGGGGCGGCGCCCCGCCTGCCGGCCGGACGAAGCGCGCGCAGAATAGCGGGATCACTGTGAGCGCGATTGCGTAGGAAGCCAGCAGCGCAAGCACCACGGCGGCGGCCAGCGCCGAGAACAGGAACTTGCTGACTCCGAACAGAAACGTCACGGGAAAGAACACCACGATGGTGGTCAGGGTGGCGGCCAGAACCGGCATGGCGACTTCTTTCCCGCCCTGCTCCGCCGCCACCTCCGGCGGCTCCCCCCGGTCCATGTGCCGGAAGATGTTCTCCAGCACAACCAGGGAATTGAACAGGAGCCGTGTAAAGGCCAGTGCCAGGCCCCCCAGCACCATTGTGTTGACGGAGCCGCCGCCCAGCGACAGCGCCACGAAGGCCGCCAGCGCCGAGAGCGGCACCGAGAGGAAGACGGAAAGTGTGGCCCGGCCGCTCGAGAGCAGCGCCAGCACGATCAGCGCTGTCAGCAGCAGTCCCGAAAGGCTGGCGATCAGCAGCGTGCGGACCGCGCCCTTCACGAACTGCGACTGGTCAAATACCACGCTGCTCACCAGGCTCCTGGGAACATCCAGCAGGTTCGCCACCGCCCTTCGGACGCCTTCGACCACCGCGATCGTGTTGGTGTCCCCACCCTGCTTCAGGACCGGCAGGTAGACCGATGGCTGCCCGTCCACCCGCACGATGTTGTTCTGGATCTGCTGCGCGTCCCTGGCGATTCCGATATCGCCGACCGTAACGAAGCGCGCTCCGTCGGTGCGCAGCGGGATCTTGTTGATATCGGCGATGGTCTCCACCTGGCTGTTGGTGTAAATGCTGTAGTCGATGGGGCCGATGCGCACATCGCCGGCCGGCAGGATCAGGTTGGAGTCGTTGACGGAGCGGACCACATCCATGGGGCTCAACTGGTAGGCTTCCAGCTTGAGCGGATCGACGTAGATCATGATCTGCCGGTAGCGGCCGCCGAAGGGCTGGGGCACCGAAGCTCCGGGAACATTGGCCACCTGGTTCCTGACCGCATACTGGGCGGTGTCGCGCAGCACCGTCTCCGTCAGCCCCTCGCCTTTCAGTGCGATCAGGCAGACCGGCAGGCTGGAGGCGTCGAATTTCAGCACCACCGGGGGAAGCGTGCCGGGAGGAAGCCGCCGCAGGTTGGCCATGGCGAGATTCGAGATGTTGGTGACCGCCGAATCGGCGTCCGTGCCCGGCTGGAAGTAGATCTTGATGAGACTTACCCCCGGCAGCGATCGCGATTCGATGTGCTCGATACTGCTGGCCAGGGTGAAGAAGCGTTCGAAACGTCCGGTGATGTCGGCCTCGATCTGCTCGGGCGGCATGCCCGAGAAGAAGGTAGCCACCACGACAACCGGAATGTTGATGGCCGGAAAGAGATCCACCGGCATGCGCGCGATGCTGGTGACGCCGAGCACCGCGATGATGAGGCAGACCACCAGCACCAGGTACGGCTTGCGGATCGCGAAGCCGGACATCAGTGGCCTGGCCTCCCGGAATCGCCCGCCAGTTCCGGGCCGTCTTTGATCCTCGGCTCCACCAGCGCACCCGGCCTCAGCCGGCTGCGGCCCCCGATCACCACCAACTCCCCTTCCTTCAAACCGGACAGGACCTCGGCCAGGTGGGGTGTCTCGATGCCCAGGGTAATCTTTCGCTCCTCCAGCCGCCGCTGTCCGTTCACCACGATCACGCTGGGCGTCGAGTCGTGGCCGGCCACGGCCTGCACGGGTACGGCCAGGGCGTCGTTGCGGCGGTCCACCTTGAGGCTGGCGTAGCCGTACATCCCCGGCAGCACGCTGTGATTCGGATTGGGCAGGTCCACTTCGGTCTCCATGGTCCGGGTGGATGCATCGAGCTTGTTGGAGAACCTCGAGATCCTGCCCTGAAACACCCGGTTGAGCGAATCTACGCGGATCTCGACCGGCGCGCCCACTCTGACCCGGGAGGCAATGGATTCGGGTACCGGAAGCACCAGGCGGAGGCGGTCGATCTGCGAGAGGCGCACCACGGGCATGGCTTGAATATGGGACGCCGTTCCCGCCTGCACCATGGCGCCGGGATCGCCGAACCGGTGGGTCACCACGCCGTCAAACGGCGCGGTGATCTGCAGGTAGCCCATCATGGTGGAAATCCTTTCCTGGCTGACGAGGGCCGCCTTCACCTCTTCCTCGCTGGCGGCCAGTGCGGCTTTGGCAGCCATCGCCTGCGCCTCGGCGCCATCGTAACGGGCCTTCACGTCGTCGATCTCCTGCTGGGCCACCAGCTCCGGGCGGGTCTTGCTGATGGAGGCGAGCCGGTTGTAGGAAACCTGCTGGAGGGTGTGGGCGGCCTCGGCGCGTCGCAACTCGCCCCGGGCCCGTTCCACCTGGGTCTGGGCGCGCTTGACCGCCACCACCGCCTGGGCCAGTTCCTGGGCCATCTCAGGCGCTTCAAGTTCGGCGATGGTCTGCCCTTTCCTCACGTGGTCGCCGACATCGACATAAATGGCCTTGAGATATCCGGGCACTTTGGCATGGAGCTCAATCTCCTGATAGGGCCGGAATTCGGCCGCCAGTTCCAGGTCGCGCGCCAGATCCTGGCGGGTCACCGGCGCTGCCGCGACCGCGATGGCCCCTTCCCTGGCGGGCTCGGCGGCTGCCGTCGGATTTTCGGAACAGGATGTCAGCAGCAGGGCGGTCGCAAGCAGGACGAGACCGATTGTGGTTTGTTTCACAGAAGCCTCCCGGGCGAGCGTGGCGCTACCCGCCAGTATTCAGCAGCCGCCGGCATCGCGCTATCCTGCAAACACCGGAGCGCGGCCACAGAGATAGGGGAGAAGTCTCCGGCTCGCTGCCGGATTGCGCAAAATAGAAGAAGACAGTGGACGTGAGCACTCGGGAGCCCCCGGCGAAGCGATACCGGTCATGGACCGTGTTCCTGGCGGCGATGGTCTCGCTGCTGGTTCTGATCGTGGTGCCCAGCATGACTGCCCGCCGCAGAAGCGAGGAAGTGTACCGCGAGATCCGGGCCATCCAACAGAATTACGAGCGCAATCAGGGCCTGCTGGACCGGCTCAGCCGGAATATGTTCCTCATCAGCATCGCGATCCGCGAGTTCCTGCTCGATGACGCGCCGGAGAGCAACCGGGACTATCTGCAGCAGGTTGCCGCCCGCCGGTCGGATATGCTGGCGCAGATCGCCGATTTGCGCCGGGCATTCCACCCGAGGGAGACGGTGACCATCGACCGTCTCCGGCAGGAGTTGGACGGCTACTGGGATTCGGTGCTGCCCGTCTTTGAATGGACGCCCGAACAGAAAGCGCAGCGGGCCACTTACTTTCTGCGGCAGGAACAGCGGCCGAGGCGGCAATCCATCCTCGCCATCGCGGAGGAGATCGGGAAGCTCAACGCCGCCCTGTATCATGCCCAGTACGAAAAGATGGATGCCAGCGCGCGCCGCTTCCGCACGGACATCGACCGCATGCTGCGGCTGGCGTTTCTGGCCGGGCTCCTGGTCTCCGTGGCCAGCATCCTGCGCATCGCCTGGCTGGAAAGGCGCGCCTTCGAGCACTACCAGGAGGCACGGCGCAATGGTGAGGAACTGCGCAGCCTCTCGGTTCAGCTCCGCCGCGCGCAGGAGGAGGAGCGCAAGGTCATCTCGCGGGAACTGCACGACGCCGTGGGCCAGAAGATGACCGCCCTGCGCATGGCGCTGGGCGGATTCGAGCGGCTGCGCCACGCGCCCGACGGCGAGTTCGGCGAGCGGCTGGCCGAGATCAAGGGCCTGACCGAGCAAAGCCTGCGCCTGGTCCGCGACCTTGCCGCCGGCCTGCGGCCCAGCGTGCTCGACGACCTGGGCCTGGGCCCGGCCATCCAGCAGCACGCCCGCCTGTTCTCGCGCCATACCGGCATTCCCGTTCACGTCACCGTTCGGGATGACGCCGGCCCCCTCTCCGAACGGCAGGGCATCTACCTCTACCGCATCGTTCAGGAGGCCCTCACCAACTCCGCCAAGCACGCGCGCCCCAGGAAGATCACGGTGGTGCTGGAGAACAGCCCGGACCGGCTGCGGCTGCTGGTGTCCGACGACGGCGACGGCTTCGATCCCTCCCGCGCCACTCCATCCGGCCTTGGCCTGGTGGGGATCGAGGAGAGGGTGCGGGAACTGGGAGGGAGCTTCACTATCGAATCGGCGGCCGGCCAGGGTACTACGTTGAGGATCGAAATGGAGTTGAAGGAGCAGGCGCCGTGAGCCGCATCCGGGTCCTGCTGGCCGACGATCACGACGTGCTTCGCAAGGGCATACGCTTCCTGCTGTCGGAAGATCCGTCGGTCGCCATCGTGGGAGAGGTCGCGGACGGCCGCGAGGCCGTGGAGCGCGCTTCCGAACTCAACCCCGACGTGGTCATCATCGATATCGCCATGCCGCACCTGAACGGCATCGAGGCAACGGCACAGATCACGCGCCGCAACCGGAACACCCGTGTGATCATTCTGAGCATGTACTCCGACGAGGAATACGTCCTCCGGGCCCTGGCGGCCGGGGCGAAGGGGTATCTGCTCAAGGACTGCGCCGAGCCGGACATGCTGCGGGCGGTGCGGTACGTTGCCCGGGGCAAGCCGTTCTTCAGCCCCGCGATCGTGGAGGTCCTGCTCGACGACCACGTCCGGAGGCTGCAGCGCGAGGGCTTGCAGGATTCCTACGAACTCCTGACCGACCGGGAAAAAGAGGTGCTGCAACTGCTCGCCGAGGGCAGGACCAACAAGGACGCGGCCGCGCTGCTGGGCTTGGGCGTCTCCACCGTCGACACCCACCGGCTGAACCTGATGCACAAGCTCGACCTGCACAACACCGCCGAGCTCGTGCTCTACGCCGTACGGAAAAAGATCCTGAAGGTGGACGACCGGTAGGCGCCGGCTCGCAAAAGAACACCCGCACCGGGCCGCGGCCGCAGGAGCGGTCACCAGCCACTTAAGGAAAGCGGCCGCTCCTTCTATTTGCGGCTCGTCACTTCGGGCTAATCTTCGCTGCTCAGCAGGCCGCCCAGCGAACCCAGCGCGTTTCGCTCGTCCCCGCCGGTGCGCGCGGGTGTCAACTCCCGCCGGAGTTTCTCCAGGGTCATGCTTTGCACGATGGCCCTGCCGGGCCCGGTCAGGGTGGCCAGGAAGAGACCCTCGCCGCCGAAGATCGCGGTCCGGATGCCGCCGGCCATCTGGACGTCGTAGCCCACGGTCTCGTCAAAGGCCACGATGCAGCCGGTGTCCACCTGGAGCACTTCGCCGGGCTTCAAGGTGAACTCGATGAAATCGCCCCCGCCGTGGATGAAAACGGAGCCGGGGCCGGTGAGCTTCTCCAGGATGAAGCCTTCCCCTCCGAAGAAACCGGTGCCGATCCGTTTCACGAAGGCGATGTTCAGTTGCACGGTGGCTTGCGCGAACAGGAAGCTGTCGCGCTGGGCGAGCACGCTCTGTCCGGGTGCCAGGTCGAAAACCTGGATGCGGCCGGGATAGGTGCCCGCGAAGCCCACCTCACCCTCGCCGGTCGAGCGGAAGTAGGTGAAGAACAGGGACTCTCCCATCACTTTGCGCTTGAGCGCGCCCCAGATCTTCTGGCCCAGCGTGTCCCCCGACATGCGCGATTCCCACTGCACGTTGGAGGTCTTGTAGACCATCTTGCCGGCTTCGGCGTAGATCTCCTGGCCCGGCTTCAGCCGCACGCGCGCCACCTGAAGGTTGTCGCCCTGGATCTTGTACTCCAGCGGCTCGACGGCAACGGCGGGAGCGGGGTCGCCCGCGGCCGTGCCGGAGGGGTTGCCGCAGCGCGAACAGAACCGGGCCGTGTCGGCCATGGTCGAACCACAACGGGTGCAGAAAGCCATAAGAAAAAGGGTATCACCGGGCACGGGAGCATTGCCTCCCAACGCACGCCGGAGAGCGGCCGCCCCTTCGGCGGCGCCCCGCCGCGAGGTAGGTTGGGACTATGACGTCTGAAAGCGATGCGAAGCAGATTGCAGCGAGCCATCTTGACGCCCAGGAACACATCCGGCGCCGTGCGTACGAGATCTACCGGAAGCGCGGCGGCGGCGAGGGGCGCGCGCTGGACGACTGGCTGGAGGCGGAGCGGGAACTTCTGGGCAATCCTCCCGAACGGGTGCGGCACAAGGCGAGCATCGTCGGTCCCGCCCGCCCCACAACTTGAGAACCCGGACCCGCGGCGCCTATTTTCCTGACCGTTTGCGGATGCTCTCCTCGATCCGCTCGGCCTCGTAGCGCGTCCAGGCCGAAGGCAGCACGCCGAAGTAGTCCAGCCGTTCCTTGTCAGTGATGTCGCGCCTCTTCACCACCGCCGGCACTCCCTCGGCGAAGGCGTTATCGGGGATCACCTGGTCCACGTGCGTGGCGCTGCCGTTGGCCAGGATGGCGCCCTTGCCGATGCGCGTGTTGTAGTCCGATGCGGCGTTGATGCCCACCGCGCCCCCATCGCCGATCTGCGTGCCGTGCATGGTGGCGCCGTGGTTGACCCAGCAGCCGTCCCCGATGATGGAGCGGTCTGGTTCCTCGGCCCTGGAGCCGCCCACCTTGGCCGGCCGGCCGCCCTCTATGTTCACGTTGTCATAGATGTGGGTATAGTTGCCGATCTGGTTGGTCCCCCGTATGGTCACGTTGCAGCGGATCAGGGTGTGATGCCCGATGGTCACGTTGCCCATGATGATGGTGCCCGCGTCGATCTTGGTGTAAGCGCCCACCGTGACCTTGCCCGCCATGATCACGGAAGGGTGGATGTCGGCCGTGGGGTCGATGTCCATGCCGGGCCGGGAGGCGGCGGGATGCTGGCCCGCAGCCGCGGGGTCCGGCGAACCGCGCTCCCTCTCGTTCTGGTAAAGATAAATGCCGAGCACCGCCAGTCCGGCCACCAGCATGGCCATCAGCCTTCGATTCATGACATGTCTCCTTCAGTCCAACAACCGTTTCCCGCGGCCGCGGCTCAGCAGCGCAGTGTGCCGCGAATCCCGCGCGAGACCGAGCCGCGAGCGGAAGGGGCGGCTCAATCTCCGCTCCCTGCCGGCTCGTGCCAGGGCGCCCCGGGCCGCCACGCTTCCAGGTTTCGGATCCAGGCCTGGCGCCGGGCCCGCAGTGCTTCCATCCGCGCGCTTGAAGCGGGCGTGCGCGCCAGATTGTCCCTCTCGCGCGGGTCGGCGGCCAGATCGTAGAGTTCCTCGAACAGCGGCTGCTCATCGATATGGGCGATGTACTTCCAGCGCTCCGTGCGTATACCCTCGCTAGCCGGGATCCAGCCGTTCGATCGAAAGTGATGCTCGTAGAACCATTCCCGGCGCCAGTCCCGCACCTCGCCCTGGAGCAGGGGACGCAGGTTGCGGCCCTGCATCGAGCGCTCAGCCTCCACCCCGGCCAGCGCCAGCAGCGTGGGAGCGATGTCGATGTTCAGGGTCATCTGCCGCACGCGGCGCCCGCGCCCCGCCGGCGGCAGGCGCGGATCGGCGATCAGAAGCGGCGTCCGGATGGATTCCTCGTGCATGAACCACTTTCCGGCCAGCCCGTGTTCCGACAGGTAAAAGCCGTTGTCCGAGGAGTAGATCACCACCGTGTTCTGATCGAAACCCGCTCGGGCGAGCAGGTCCATGAGCCGCCCCACCACCCGGTCCACCCCGCTGATCAAGCGGTAGTAGCCTTTGACGGACCTCTGATAGAGCGCCGGCGTGGAGAAGCGGACGCCCCAGCGCCGGCGGCCCTCGGAGCGCTGGATGGAGACCGGCAGGGCAGCGATGAACCGCGGATCGGCCGTTTCCGGCACGGGGATGGTCACGTCGCGATACAGGTCTTCGTCCGCCGGGTCATAGAGGAACTGGTCGGGATGCTCGTCCTGCACGTGCGGCGCCTTGAAACTGACCGAGAGGCAAAAGGGCCGGTCCCCTGTGCAGCCGGCCAGGAACTCGGCCGCTTGGTCTCCCATGACCGCGGTGAGGTGCCGGCGCGGATCGGACTTGTCCGGAAAGTAGCGGCCCTGCCCTTGAAAGCCGCGAAAGTAATCGAAAGCCGCCGACGGCATCGCGCCGCCGTCAATGCCCCATTTACCGATGAAGCCCGTGCGGTACCCGGCCCGCCTGAGCAGCGCCGGGTAGCTGCGCGCAAAGACATCCGGGGGAAATGAATCGCCGAAATTCCAGATGCGGTGGCAGCGGGAGTAAAGGCCGGTGAAGATGCTGGCGCGGCTGGAAACGCAGATGGCGGTAGTGACGAAGTGATTCTCGAAGCGCACGCCGCGGGCCGCCAGCCGGTCGATGTTGGGGGTCCGGACCACCGGGTTGCCCATGCAGCCGAGCGAGTCCCAGCGCTGATCGTCGGTAAGCAGGAAGACGATGTTGGGGGGGCGGGCGGCTCTGACCGGCGCTGCCAGGACCGCGCCCAGCCAGTCGCGGCGCGTCACGAGCCCTCCCGCTGCCGGTCCACGATCAGCCAGGGATCCCCGGTTTCCTCGCGGAACTTCCGTACCTTCCCGCGCAGTTCCTGGAGAAGCGCGGCGTGGGCTTCGGACGCCGCCAGGCTGGTGGTTTCCTCCGGGTCGTTTTCCAGATCGTACAGTTCCTCCCCGGCGTGGCGCAGCACCGCCGCCGTGCGCCGTTTGCCCATGAACTCGTCCTTGCGCCGCAGGATTCCCTGCCAGGTGGGCGAGTCGAACAGGTCGCTGGGCAGCGGCATCTCGAGTTCGGGAAAGAGAAACTTGACGTACTTATAGCGCCGCGTACGGATAGCGCGGTAGGGGTAGTAGTTGTTGATCTCGTGAAAGGTGTGCGAGAGGTACACCTCTTCGCGCCCGGGCGGGTCGGCCTGTTCGAGCACCGGCAGCAGGCTGCGGCCGTGCAGAGGATAGCCCGGGCCGGGGATGCCGAGCCAGTCGATGACGGTGGGCAGGATGTCGGTGAAACTGGCCATACCGCGGTTCACGATGCCGCGGTTGCGCTGCCCGGGCGCGGCGATGATGAGCGGCTGTCGGTTGCCCGAGTCGTAGAAGCTGCCCTTGGCGCCGGGAAACGGCATGCCGTTATCGCCCAGGTAGATCACCAGGGTGTCCCGGGCGCGTCCGGATTTTTCCAGTACATCCAGCAGCATGCCGATGCCCTGGTCCAGGCGGTCGATCGACTGATAGTATTCGGCCAGCTCGCGGCGCACCTCGGGCCGGTCCGGCAGGAACGGCGGCACCACGACGTCGGCCGGCGAGTAGATTCTCCTTCGCACTCCGGCGTAGTCGCGATTGGCGAAGCGCGTGGGATCGCCGCCGCGGTGCGGGTCTGTGTAGCCCACGTGCAGATAGAACGGGCGGCCCTCCGCCTTCTTCAGGAACTCCGCCGCCGCTTGCGCGATTCCCGGCACGTTGCGGCCGAAATCACCCGCACCGGAACCGGTGAAGTCGAACGGGTAGACCAGCGGCGGGTTCACGTGCAGCTTGGCGATGACTCCGCTGAAAACGCCCTGGGCCCTCCCCAGCCGGGGTATGGACAGGATCCTCTCGTGGGTGTGAAAGTTGTGGGGGGCGTGGGCGTGGCCGAACTGGCCGCTGGCGTGATTATGCAGCCCGGTCAGGATCACCGAGCGGCTGGCGCTGCACGATGCCGTGGTGCAGAAGGCGTGGCTGAAGCGGACTCCCCGGGCGGCCAGGCCGTCCAGGTGGGGCGTGGCGATCACGCGGTTGCCGTAGCAGCCGGCGACCGGACTGTGGTCGTCACCGATCAGCAGGATGACGCCGCGGGTGTTCTTGGCCCCCTGCCGGAGGAAAGCCGGAGCGGCCAGTTCCCCCGCGAAGGCGCGGCGGGTCAGGGTTTCCGTGGCCATTCCGGTATTATCTATCCGGCGGCGCCCAGAATCCGCCGCACCGTCTCGGCGTTTTCCCTGGGCTCGTCCCGGAAGCGCGGATACATGCCCATGATGATGCAGTCCTGCGGCTTGATGTTCTCCAGCGCCCGGCGGACGGCCTGCTCCACCATCTGCGGCGAGTTGATCAGGCGGCCGGCGGCCAGCAGCTTGAAGGCCAGGCAGGTCTTCTTCGTCTGGCGAATGACGCGGAACATGCGCGGTGGATCGCTGTCCAGGTAGGTCTCGCCTATGGGCGCTTCGCCGAGCATCTTTTGCAGTTCCTCGCGGGGTCGGCTCTGCTGATACAGGCAGGTCATGTAGAAGTCGATATCCCAGCCCAAACCCTCGACCGTGTCGATGACCGCCGGGTTGTGGGTGGAGAGGCCCACCAGCACGCCGCTGTCGCGCACGGCCTTCAGGAAATCATGCACCTTCTCCCGTTCCCCCGCGCGGAAGCGGTCGTCGGTCATGTTGCCGTGATGCACAATGCCGACCGGCTGCATGCGGGCCATCTCCCGGATCAGGGAGAAGTCCTTCATGACCTCGCCCATGCCCAGCAGGATCCACTGCAGCTTGCCGCCCTCGGCCCGGTGACGTTTCAAGTCCGAGACCGGGCGCTCGCCGTAGTGCATCTGCCAGGTATTGATGCCGTTGCGCTCGGCCCCGCGCAGGATCTCGCAGACCCGTTCCTGGGTGCACCACTCGCGCAGGTGCTGGTCGAGCAGGCGGCTGCAGTGCGAATAGCCATAGAGTGGATTGGCGCCGATGATCAGGCGCGTGATCTCGAACTTCCCCAGCTTCACTTTCGGCAGAGCTGGCGCCGCCTCAGCGGCGGAGACAAGGGCGGCGCCTGCCGTGGATTGCAGGAAGCGGCGCCGCGATTCGCTCGTGTGGGGCATCGAATTGGTCCTCAAAATATCGGAGTTCGGAATCCGGAATCAGGACCATCATCGCGCTGCACGCCCGGATACGCAAGACGAGCCTTCCGCTGCAGGAGTGCCGGCACGGCGTGCCAGGAACGTGCGCTGCATGCAATGTGCGGAGAGTCCGCAAACGGTAGACTGGGATCCATATGCGGATCCTGTCTGTCATTCCTGTCCTGTTGTTGCTGAACGGCGCGGTGCGCGCGCAACCCCTGTATACAATACCGGAAGGCGTGGAAACCCGTTGGGCCAGCCCGGAAAACCCGGCCGGTGAGAAAGGGAAAGCGGCCCAGACAAACGCGGGCCGCAAAGGCCGCCCGGCCGTGCCCATTCAGCCGGGTGAGAGCCTGACCCTGGCGGAGGTGCGCGGCCGCAGCGGCACTGTGCGGCGCATCTGGGCGACCATCAACGACCGCAGCCCCGAAATGCTGCGCGGCCTGCGGATCGATATGTACTGGGACGGCGCGGACAAGCCGGCGGTGAGCGCTCCCTTCGGCGACTTCTTCGGAACGGGACTCGGCCGCATGGCTGCCTTCCAATCCGCCGCCTTCGCCAGTCCGGAGGGGCGCAGCTTCAACTGCTACCTGCCCATGCCCTTCCGCAAGGGAATGAAGATCGTGGTGACCAACGAGAGCGGCAAGCTGCTCAACGCGATCTTCTACGACGTGGACTACACCCTGGGCGACCGCCACGGCGCCGAAGTGCTGTACTTCCATGCCCACTGGCGGCGCGAGAGCCCGACCACGATCCAGCGCGACTTCGAGATCCTGCCGCGCATCGCGGGCAAGGGCCGCTACATCGGCTCGAACATCGGCGTCATCGCCAGCCGCCATCTGTACGCCAGTTCGTGGTGGGGCGAAGGCGAGGTCAAGGTCTACCTGGACGGGGACACCGAACTCCCCACCCTGAGCGGGACCGGGACGGAGGATTACATCGGAACCGGGTGGGGCCAGGGCCAGTACGCCCACCTCTACCAGGGCTGCCACGTGGCCGACCGCGCCGGCATGCGTTACGGCTTCTACCGCTACCACATCCCCGATCCCGTCTACTTCCACAAGGACATCCGGGTCACCATCCAGCAGATCGGCTACATGGGCGAAGACGCCATGGGCACCATCTACAAGGCGGGACAGCCGCCGGTTTACAAGGCGGGTCCGGGGCAGGTGCGCAAGGAGATGCTGGAGGGCGGGCTGTTCGAGCGCCAGGACGACTGGTCCAGCTGCGCGTACTTCTATCTGGACCAGCCGGTCAACCCGTTGCCGGCCCTGGCGCCCGTGTCCGAACGGGTGAAAGGACTGTAGCTCAGAAGATCCGCACGTCGCCCGAAGTCTGGTTGTCGATGCGCAGCCGGCCGCCCCGCACCAGGTTGCCGTTCAGGACCGCGGCGCTCACGCCGGGTCCCAGTCGCACGTGATGCTCGGGTGTGTGCCCGTAGTCCCTGAACACGCAGCCGGTCATGATCAGGGCCCCGTTCTCGCAGCGGATGAAGGGGATCCTGGGGTCCCACTGGTAGGGGTTGTTGCGGTCCTCCCAGGCGCTGAAGTGGCAGGCGGTGAGGAACACTTCTCCCTTGCCGCGATTCAGGATCACCGAGCCCGTGCGGCACTGCCCCCAGAAACCGCAGTTGACCAGCTTCAGGGGGCCGGTATTGGTTTCCTCGATCTCAATGGAGTTCATGAACTGGCAGTTTTCGAAAGCGATGCCGGAGTGATCCTGCACGGCTTCGATTTTCACCGCCAGCGGGCTCAGGTCCGATCCGCTCTGCGTGATCAGGATGTTGCCCTCGGGCGCCTGGCCCCGGTCCCGGCCCGGCTCCACCTGCAAGGGAATGAACCGGAAGCCCACCTTCGCGAAGATGACGAAACAGTTGACCATGTATGACCAGTCGCACTTGCCGATGATGAAGCCCTCCAGGTTGTCGAGCTGGTACTGGAACAGGGTCTTGGAATCGTAGCCCGAAGCGGGACCCAGCGAGGACCATTCGCTGGGATGAATGTGGATGTTTTCCATGCGGCCTATGTCGTACACACGGTCCACGAAGACGCCCCGCCGCAGCGCGGTGATGTTGAGGTTGCGCAGGTAGTGCGCCGCGTTGTTGTGCGTGCCGCAATCCAGGGCGTTGTACGAGTTGGCCATGGAGATGTCGATGACGCTGGCCCGGTCGCCGCGGACGGATACCGTCCAGGGGTAGGGGCGTATGTCTTTCACCTTCTGCTCGGGATAGTAGAAAGACAGGCCTTTCAGCGTACTGTTGGCCGCAAGGGTGACGAAAGGATCGGCATTCTCCCGGTCGCGCCCCGCGTAGACCAGCAGCATGCTGCCTTTGCGGGGGTCGGGATAGTGCGGGCCGCGCCAGGAGCCTTCCAGGGTCGTTGCCGGAGGAACAGCGATGGTTCCGCCGAAACGGAACTGCCCGGGAGGCACCCGGACGATGCCGCCGATCTCCGCGGCTGCCGCCAGCGCCTTTCGAAAGGACGCCGTGTTGTCCGCCTTGCCGTCCCCTACGGCCCCGAAATCGAGAACGTTGAACTCCCCGCTGGCCGGCCGGGCGGACGAGCCGGCTGCGGCCCCCGCGGGCAGCGCCCCCGCCATGCCCGCGCCGGCCGTCTTCAAGAGGCTTCTTCGAGCCAGTTCGCGTTTCGCCATCTTGGCCTCCGATGTGGTACGGGCATCATCATAGCGGATCGAAAAGGGCCTCAAGGGCCGGCTTCCCTGGCGGCCGGAGCCGGCCGCAAGAGTACCGCCGCGGCACGCGGAAAGCATGCGCCAAAAGCCGGGGGAGTGTTTCGGACTGCAGGCCGGCTTGCATCCGTCGCCGGCGTGCCGGCTTTCCGTTAGAGTCGCGCTTCTCCACCCTTCGGGTTACGATAGGAGATTCACGTCCACAATCCCATGAAGAAACGTGTCTTTTCCGGGGTTCAGCCTTCCGGCGACCTGCACATCGGCAACTACCTGGGCGCTCTCAAGAACTGGGCGCGCATCCAGTACGACTACGAGAGCATTTTCTGCATCGTCGACCTGCACGCCGTGACGGTCTTCCAGGAGCCGGCCCAGCTGCTGGCCAAGATCCGGGAGACGGCGGCGCTATTCATCGCCGCCGGCATCGACCCCAGGCATTCCACCATCATCGCCCAGTCCTCGATTCCGGCACATGCCGAGCTGGCCTGGATGCTCACCTGCGTGACGCCCTTCGGCTGGCTGGGGCGCATGACCCAGTTCAAAGCCAAGGCCGCCGCCCAGGAAACCGTGGGAGACGGCATATTCCAGTACCCGGTGCTGATGGCCGCGGACATCCTGCTCTACCAGGCCGCGGTCGTACCCGTGGGTGAAGATCAGAGCCAGCACCTGGAATTGACCCGCGACGTCGCCCAGCGCTTCAACTCGCTCTACGGCGAGACCTTCGTCATGCCGGAAACCAGCCTGCCCTCGGTAGGCGCGCGCATCATGGGCCTGGACGACCCGGACGTCAAGATGAGCAAGTCGGCCAAGGGAGCCAACCACGCGGTCAACCTGCTGGATCCGCCCGACAGGATCCGGAAGACCATCATGCGGGCCACCACCGACTCCAACCCGGCCGTCAATTTCCCCGCCCTGGGCCCCGGCGTGGCCAACCTGCTGAACATCTACCAGGCTTTCAGCGGGGCAAGCGACGAGGAGATGCACGCCCGCTTCGAGGGCATGCGCTACGGCGATTTGAAGAAGCAGGTCGCGGAGATGGTGGTGGCCCAGTTGGAGCCCCTGCAGCGGCGCTACGCCGAGATCACTTCGGACCCGGGCTACGTGGCCGGCATCCTGCGTGAAGGCGCCGAACGGGTGTCTCCCATCGCCAACTCCACCGTCGAGCTGGTGAAACGCCGCATGGGCCTGTACGTCGAGCCCTGAGGATGGACTCCCGCCCGATCACTCCGGCGGCCTACTGGCGTCTGGTCCGCGGCAATGCGAATTTCCGCCGCCTGTGGTTCGCCCAGATCGTCAGCGAAATCGGCGACTGGTTCTACTCCCTGGCCATCTACAGCCTGCTGTTCGAACTCACCGGCCGGGCCGAAGCGGTCGGCCTGGCGGTGGTCCTGCAGGTGCTGCCCCAGACCTTCATCGCGCCGGCCTCGGGGGCGGTCAACGACCGCGCCAGCCGCAAGGCCGTCATGATCGGAGCCGACCTGGCCCGCGCCGCCATCGTTCTCGGCATGCTCATGGTCCGGACCCGGGAGATGGCCTGGCTGGTGTACCCGCTCCTCCTGGTGGAGACGCTGGGCGCCGCTTTCTTCGAACCGGCCCGCAACTCGGTGATCCCCAACATCGCGCCCCGGCAGGACGTCATCGTGGCCAATACGCTCTCCTCCACCACGTGGTCGTTCAATCTGGCCGTGGGAGCCACTGCCGGCGGAGCGGTAGCCGCGCTGGTGGGGCGCGACGCCGTCTTCCTGCTCAATGCGCTCTCCTTCCTGTGGTCGGCTGTGCTGATCGCGCGCATGCGATTCGAGGAGCCGCACCTGGCCGGAGCGCCGGCCCTGCGCTTCCGCGACCTGGCGGATTTCACGCCCTTCGTCGACGGCTTGCGCTATATCCGGGGCGATCCCCGGCTGATGGCCACGGTGTTCGTGAAGGCCGGCATCGGAGTCATGGGCTCCAACAACGTGATCCTGCCGATCCTCGGACAGAAGGAATTCGCGGTAGGCGCCGGCGCGCTGGACCCGCGCCGGGCCGGCATGCTGGGCATGAGCCTGCTGATGGGTTCGCGGGGCTTGGGCGCCCTGCTGGGCCCGCTGCTCTCGGCTCGCTGGGCGGGTCATAGCCGGCCGCGCCTGCGCCGAGGTATCCTGGCGGGCTACCTGTTTGCCGCAGCCGGCTACTTCAGCCTGGGGCTGGTTCCGGCTATGTGGATGGGGTGCGCCGCGATCGTGTTTGCGCACATGGGCGGCTCCACCAACTGGGTCTTCTCCACCACGCTGCTGCAGCTGGAGACCGACGACCGCTACCGCGGCCGGGTCTTCGCGACCGACCTCAGCATCGTCATGCTGGCCATCGCGCTCAGCGGATACCTCGCCGGAGCCCTCATGGACTGGGGCGTCTCCGCCCGGCTGGCCGCTATCTGGACCGGCGCAGCCATGCTGTTTCCCGCGGGCGCCTGGCTGCTGGCGCTGCGGCTATGGAAGCGGCCGGCAGCCGGGACTGAGCCTCCGCCTCACTCCCGCACGTAGCCCTGCGCCGCCATTCGCTTGCCGCCCTCGCGGTGCGCCTCCCGGGACATTGGGTGCACGCCCGTGGCGTCGATCCAGCGGTTGTAAAAGTTGAACAGCGCGCAGACGGTGACCGCCAGGTAGATGGCTTCGTCGTCCCAGCCGGCGCCGTGCAGCGGCTCCATGTCGGCCGGGGTGATACGCGGGGAGTCGCGGTTCACTTTATCGATGAAGCGGAACAGCGCCTTCTCTTTCTCGCCCAGGGGAGAGCTTTCCAGGTCGCGCAGCACGCTCCACACCAGTTCCTCGCTGCCCAGCAGTTCCGCCGCGACCGCGGCGTGCGATTCCAGTCAAAACGGGCAATCGTTGCGATAGGACGTGTAGGCGGCGATCAGTTCGCGGATGCCGGGAGAAACCGGCCCCGGCCCGCGCATGATCTCCTGGGTGAAGCGGGCCAGGTGGTCCGTGGCCCGCGGAAGAAAAGCGAAGAGATGCCAGATCTGGGGGTATTCCACCCCGGCGGCCCGCATTGCCCGCAGGCTTTCCGCATAGGGCCCCGGCTGCGGATTGTTCTCGACTCCAGGCAGGAACATCGGATCCATGTTTCCCCCCAAGCCCGCTTTCCGCGGGCGTTTCAGCGATTCTATCATGGTCGGATTCAGGAGGAATTCTCTTGCCGGCGCCGCGCGAATCCGATCCGGGAATCTGGCTCAGCACCCTGCTGGCCGGCCTGACCGCGGTCTGCGCCGCGGCGGGAATTTTCTGGCCGCCCGTCTATGCGCGGGAGAGCGCTCTCTGGGCGGCGCAGGGCAAAGGCGGGGATGCGATGAACCTGGCTGTGGCCGTTCCGCTGCTGCTGGCCAGCGCGGCGGCGGCGAGGCAGGGATCGCTGTCCGCACGGCTGGTATGGATGGGAACCCTGCTGTTCCTGCTCTACAACTTTTTGATCTATGCCATGGCCGTTCATTTCAACGCCCTGTTTCTGGCCTATTGCGGCGTCCTTGGCCTGAGCTTCTACGGATTGCTGGCCGGCCTGCCGTCGCTGCCTGTGCAGGAAATGGCCGCCCGCTACGGTCCGCGTGCTCCGGTGAAAGCCATCGCGGGTGTGTTTCTCCTCATTGCCTTTGTTTTCGCGGCCCTCTGGCTGGCCGAGATCGTTCCCGCACTGCTTTCCGGGCGCACGCCGGAGAGCCTGGCTCAAACCGGCCTGTTCGTCAATCCGGTGCACGTCCTGGATCTGTCGTTCCTCCTGCCGGCTTTCGTGATCGCGGCGGTCCTGCTCCTGCGCGCGAGGCCGGCGGCGTTCGTTCTTGCTCCGGTGCTGATGGTTTTCGCAATCCTCATGACGGCGGCAATCGCGGGCATGATGCTCTCCATGGCGCTCCACGGTTTCGCCACCAGCTACGCGATGGCTGTATTATTCTTCACCGCCGCGGCCGGCTGCGCACTTCTTCTGTTCCGGTATCTGCGCGGGTGACCGGCCGGGGCGGCGTACAATGGCGCAATGCAGCACAGCGTTGCCATCCTGGGAGGCGGCGTTGCGGGGTTGAGCGCCGCGCACGAGCTGGCCGAACGTCAATTTCAGGTCCGGGTTTACGAGCGGAAACCGGTGCTGGGCGGCAAGGCCCGCAGCATACCGGTGCCGGGTTCCGGAACGCAGGGCCGCGCGCCTCTTCCCGGCGAACACGGTTTCCGGTTCTTTCCCGGTTTCTACCGGCACGTCACCGACACCATGCGGCGCACGCCGTACGGGCCGCGGGGGAACACCTATGAGAATCTCACCGTAGCCACCCGCATGCTGCTGGCGCGCGCCGGGCAGACCGAGATCACCTGGCTGGCCCGCTGCCCGCGGACGCTGGACGATTTCCGCGTATTCCTGCTGCAGCTCCTGACGCCCTTCGGAGTTCCACAGAAGGAACTGGCCTTCTTCGTGAGCCGCATATTGACCATCGCGACCAGCTGCCAGGAGCGCCGCCTGGCCGAGTACGAGAATCTCTCCTGGTGGGATTTTATCGCCGCCGAGAAGATGTCGAAGACCTACCAGGCCTACCTGGGGCAGGGCGTCACCCGCTCGATGGTGGCCATGCGGGCCGAGGAAAGCAGTACCCGCACGGTCGGTACGACGCAGCTGCAACTGCTGACCGGACTGATCTCCGAGGACCGGGTCTTCGACCGCCTGCTCTCGGGTCCGACTAACGACGTCTGGATCGATCCCTGGACCCGCTACCTGGAAGGGCTGGGCGTGGAGTTTCATCGCGGCGCCGGCGTAGTGGAGATCCGGACGGACGGTACGTGCGTGACCGGGGCTGTGGTCTCGAGCGGCGGCACACTTGCCGAAATCACCGCCGATTTCTACATCGCGGCCCTGCCCGTTGAAGTGATGGCCGCGCTGATGACCCCCGGCCTGAAAAAGGCGGCGCCATCGCTGGCCAACCTGGACAAGCTGCAGACCCGCTGGATGAACGGCATCCAGTTCTATCTCTGCCGGGACGAGCCGCTGGTGCACGGCCACGCGATCTACCTGGATTCGCCCTGGGCTCTGACCTCCATTTCCCAGCGCCAGTTCTGGACCGGCGTGGACCTGTCACGGTACGGCAACGGGGCGGTGCGCGGGATCCTCTCGGTGGACATCTCGGATTGGGATATGCCCGGCGTCCTGTATGGCAAGCCGGCGCGCGAATGCACCGCCGAGGAGATCAAGGAAGAGGTTTGGGCGCAGCTGAAGCAGCACTTGAACGACAACGGCGCTGCGCCCATCCAGGACGCCAACCTGGTCACCTGGTTTCTCGACCCCAGCATCGAGTTTCCCAACCCGGGCGAGGCCGCAAACGCCGAGCCGCTGCTGATCAACACGGCGGGCTCGCTGCAGTACCGCCCGGAGGCGCAGGTGGAACTGGAAAATTTCTTCGTGGCTTCCGATTACGTGCGCACCTACACCGACATCGCGTGCATGGAGGCGGCCAATGAAGCGGCGCGGCGGGCCGTGAACAGCCTGCTTCTGGCTTCCGGTTCGAGCGCGGCTCCGGCCGAGTTGTGGCCGCTGGAAGAACCGAAGTTCCTCAAGCCCCTCCAGGAACTGGACCGCATCCGCTTCAAGCTCGGCCTGCCCCACCACCTGGGCTTCATCCGGTAGGCGGGCGCCGCCCCGGCAGCCGTCCCGTGTTGTTCGATAATATCGGGGCGGCGGCCGCACGGCCGCCGGCGCAAAGGAGTCTTCGGCATGCCCTTGCTGATCGTTCACAAGGCCGGTAGTGCCCTGGGGTTCTATGACCTGGAAGGGAAGCATGAAACTTCGGTCCCGGTCGGCACTCATCCGCACGAACTGGTTCTATCCGCCGATTGCCGGCTGGCCTATGTCACCGACAACGGCGCCATGCGGGTCGAGCATCCCGGCAGGGGCGGGCACACGGTTTCCATCGTTGACCTGAAGGAGCGCCGAAGGACCGGGGAGATCGACCTGGGGGAGTTTCACCGGCCGCACGGCATTGCTCTCGATCCCGCTACGGGACGCCTGGCCGTCACCACCGAACTGCCGGATCAGCTGCTGCTCATCGACCCCGTGGAACGCAAGGTGCTCCGGACATACGAAACCCGCGGCCGCTCCTCGCACATGGTCTGCGTGAGCCCGGACGGGAACCAGGCCTACGTGTGCAACGCCCGGTCGGAGAGCGTGGCGGCCATCGATCTTGCTGCCGGCGGCGTGGAGTTGATCCACACGGGTGGCCGTCCGGAGACGGCCGTGCTTTCCCGGGACGGGACGCGGCTCTACGTGGCGAACCTGGACGCCGACAACATCACCGTCATCGACACCGCGAAGAGGGCCGTGGTGGACCGCATTCCCACCGGGAAAGGTCCTGTGCGCCTGGCTTTGACGCCTGATGAAAGCCAGATCGTACACGCCCTGATCCACGGCAACGGCATCGAGTTCATCGACCTGGCCGCACGGCGGGTGACCTGCCGCCTGGATCTGGACGGCTCGCCGGTTTCGCTGAATCTCTCACCCGGCGGGCGCCTGGCCTACGCCAGCCTGGAGGAAGAGGATTCCGTCTGGGTGGCCTCTGTCACCGGGCGCAGGCTGCTGCGCAAGTTTCAAACCCAGCCTGGGGCCGGACCCGACCCCGTGTTCCATATCGACTGATTGTCCGGCTGTTACCGGCTTTGGCTCTCCGGCGCCCCTGTTCAGGCGCCCCTTCCCACCGGTATCACCGCGCACTATAATACGGGGCGCGGTAGTGAGGAGAATGCCATGAGTCGAGCCATCCTGCGCCTCGCGGTTCTTCTCATCGCCGGATCCCAAGTGGCAATCCCCGACGATCTGGAGACCGCGTATCAAAGCCTCAAAGAGGCAGCATCCAAGAACGACTCCGGCCAGGTGAAGGTGCTGGCCGCGAAGACCTGCGAACTCGCGCGCAAGGCGGCCGCCAAACCGGCTCCGGAAAGCGAAAGCGACAAGGAGACCTGGGCCAAACAGGTGGAGTACGCGCGCGGCATCGAAGTGTTCACCGAGTGGGCTCTGTCCGCGACGGCCATGAAGGCTCCGGCCGCGGAGGCCGTCGACCTGCTCTCCGCTCTCGAACAGCAGAATCCCAAGAGTAAGTATCTTGACGAGAGTTATGGACGCTACTTAGTTGCCCTCAACGAAACCGGAGCCTCCGCAAAGGTTCCGGACATCGCCTCCCGGGGGATCCAGGCCTTTCCCGATAACGAAGATCTGCTGGCCGTGCTGGCCGATGGCTGCATGAACCGGAAGCAGAGCGACCAGGCCCTGACATACTCCCGGCGCCTGGCGGGAGTGCTGGCCAGGCACCCCAGGCCGGAGGGAGTCTCCGCCGCCGATTGGGAGCGCAAGCGCAGCGCGGCGCTGGCGCGCAGCTACTGGATCGCCGGCGTCGTGCACGCCGAAAAGAACCAGTACGTTGAAGCCGACAAGAACCTGCGGGCGGCCCTGCCGCTCATCCAGGGCAACCAGTCCATGACCGCCGCGGCTCTATTCCACCTGGGGGTTGTGAACTACCAGATCGGCAAGATGCTGTTGAACAAGGCCCGCGTTCTGGAAGCCGCGAAATTCAGCGAGCAGGCGGCGCAGATCAAGGGGCCCTACGGACCGCAGGCCTGGCGCAACGCGCAGGTGATGCGGACCGAAGCTCTGAAGATGCGCTGAGGCTCAATCGGGATCTTCATGGGCCGCGGGCCCACCTGGTCCGTGCGCTTGCGGCCCGGTACGCCGGTCTTCCCGGCCCGAACTCGAGGCACGCGTGGTTCTCAGGGGAGGACGGGAAACACCGCGCCGCTTTGCTCCCGGAGACCGTCTTCCGCCAGAGCGCCGACGCGCACATCCACGATACGGTTCGGCTCCCTGTCGCTGGAGAGGTATACGCGCAGGTAGTTGCCGCTGAGGGC
>JADZAF010000029.1 GCA_020852755.1 Bryobacterales bacterium | reverse complement strand
GCCAGAGCGTTGAAGCCCGAACCCGCGCCCGCCGCGGCCAGCAGCGAGCACCTCAGAAACTGCCGGCGTCCCGGAACATCCGGACCGCCGGCGCCGCGCGTTTCACGATTCCGCATAGGGTCCCATTATCCGGCGAATCGGAGCCGCCCGTGCGGCCGGGTGCGGCTCACCGGCCTTCGCTTGGATCCTTCAGCCGGTTCCTGAGTATGTACTCGACGATCGGCGCGGGGTTCTCCAGCGAGTGCGGGTGATGCCCCACGCCGGGCTTCACGATCAGCTCCAGGCGCCCTCCCAGAGCTTCGTACCGGCTCTTCAACACCAGCGTGTTCTCGTCGTGAGGCACCACGTTGTCCTGGTCGCCTGCCACATGGATGATGGGAATCCCGGCTTGGGCGATCGGCGCGAGGATGTCGATGGGGCTCCCTTTCCAGGCCAGCGCCTGCTCCTCGGTCAATCCGTGGATGCTCTTGAAGAGCTCCCAGTCCGCGGCGCTGCCTTTCCCCTTGCCCTTGCCGCCCGGCCAGCTCTTGACATCGCAAACCGGCGCGTCTCCGTAGATCAGGCCCACCCGCTCCGGATGCCTCGCTGCCCAGGAATAGACATAGAGCCCGCCCCGGCTCATCCCCAGCAGGACGGGGCGTCGTGAAAACCGGTAACGCCCGGTCAGTTCCGTATAGAGCTTCTCCCACAGGTCCATCGTGGCGGGGCTGCCGAAAGTGTTGGGGCAGGCCATGTAAACCACATGCCAGCCCTGCCGCAACAGCGCCTCATCCACGCCGGCGAAGGCGCCGAAGAACTCTCCCCGCCACAGCCACGGACCGCCGCGCGCCCGCTCCTCCGGCGCCGCCACCGTCACCTTTCGGCCGGCGAACTCGAAGTCGTAGCGGGCAAAACCGTTCCACTCCGACCGGACGCCCGGGAACGGCGCGGCCGGCCGGCATCCGCCGGTTCCAAGCGACAGCGCAAGACAACACAGGGCAAGAAGGCGGCTCTTCGGTAATAACGTTCCGTCCCAAACCAGCATCACTCACCAGGGTACTCCCCTGGGCCGTTTGCAGGAACGCGGCCCTCCGGCCGGGCGGCGCACCCCTTCAACAGCTACGCCCGCTTCAATTGCGCCAGCGCTCCAGGATGTCGTCCACCCGGCCGGCGACCCGCGCGCGGGCCGCCTCGCGCTCCAGGCCGCCGGCCAGCAACTCGTCGTAGTTGGTATGGTTGTGGCGCACCGCCGCGATCACGGCCAGGGTCAACGCCCGCTCGTCCAGCTTCCGCCCGGCCGCCGTCCGGCCCACGCGTCCGCTTCCCCGCTTGGCCGTGTGGGCGGCGATGGCCGCCGCCTCAGCCGGCGGGCAGCCGGGGAACAGTTCCCGGATCTCGCCGGCCATGCGAGCCGCCAGAAGGCGGTCCTCCTCGCACCTCCGTTCCGCTGCCCGCGCCCGCTCCGCGGCCCGCTCGGCCGCATCCTCCGCGCATTCCTGCTCGGCTTTCTCCAGCGCCGCCGGCTCCACCAGGATTCCCTGGCGCTCGTAGCGTTTCCGCGACCGGCTGAACCGCACCACCACCGCCACGCGGCCGCTGTACTTGGTGGACCGCCGGGTCAACGCCGTGTCCCCCGCGGGGAGGAACTCGAGGTCGCCCAGGCCGGCACAGGGCAGGCAGAGCGGCTGGCCCGCTTCCATCAGCAGGAAGGAATCGCGCTCGATCTCCGCGCCGCACTCCGAGCACTGCGAATCGCGCAGGATCTCGAACACAACCGTCTCCGGAGGCCGCTCCAGCTTCTCCTGCAGGCGCTTCTGCTTTGGCTCCGGCAGCGCGGGCGAGACGAAGTGCGTGCGGTAGCTCTTCTCGATCTCCGGATCCCCGCTCCCGGTGAATCGCAGCTCCACGATGCCCCGCGGGGCGCGCCGCACGTAGCGCGTTTCGCTGGGCTGCAGCCCCTTCTCCTGCGCCCACTGGCGGAACATCGCCAGGGAGGAGGAGATCCTGCCGGGACTGCCTTGAATCACGCTCTCCAGGATGTCGATCCGTCCCTTTCGCCAGGCATCCACGTCTCTGGGCGCCAGCAGGCGCATGCCGCACAGCACGTCGATGGGCGAAACATAGCCGTGGTCCTCCAGCGCCGCTTCGGCGGCCTGCGTCACTCGCCTCCACAAAGCGTCCCGCGGGGGAGGCTGCGCGGACCTGTCAAACGGAGTGGACCCCGAAGGTCCGTCGTCGGTCTTCATGGGTGCAAGCCGGCCGCCCTCGCGAGGCGGCGACGCCTTCAGATTAACTCGGTCCGGTACCGGCGCGGGCTCACGCCGAACTCGCTGCGAAAGGAGCGGTTGAAGTTGGAGACGTCGCCGAATCCGCAGTCCAGCGCCACGTCCAGAATCCGGTCATTCCCGGTCCTCAGCCGCACTGCCGCGCGGCGCAGCTTCGTTCTCAGAACGTATTGGTGCGGGGTCGTGCCCGTGACGCTCTCGAAAACGCGCAGGAAGTGGTGGGGGCTGAGGCGGGCAATGCGTGCCAGGGCCGCCAGGTCCTGCGGCGCCTCAGGCTCGTGTTCCATCATGCGGATCACCCGCGTCACCCGCGCCAGCACCGCCGCGCCGGGCGCCGCGCAGCGCCAGTCCATTCCGCGGGCCATCTCCACCGCCTGCCCCGCCGCCTGAACGCTCAGCTCCTCCGCCGGGAGGCTCCGGGCGCCCGCCAGGAAAGCCGAGGCCCGGGCCGCCAGCGACGCCGCCGCGCGCACCGGCGGGATGCGCGGCACGGGAAAGCGCGGCCCGCCCGCTCCCGGGATCTTCACCACCCGCTCCAGGAAGCCGGGCTCAAAGGAAAACGAGAGGCAGCGATCGCCGGCGGCGTGCTCGTGCGCGCACCGGAAGCCGTCGCCGGCGTTGCCCAGCAGCAGCGACCCCGGCGTCATCGCCGCCGAACCCGTGGACGAGCGGTACTGAAAACTGCCGCTCACCACGACCGCGACCGTGGTCCAGGTGTGCTGTTCGTCGAACGGGCGGCTCTTCGGGCCCGCCTCGCACACCACGTCGCACACCGCCCAGCCCGGACCGCATGCCAGCTCGCGCGGCCGCGGCAGCTCGGTTCCGGCGTGCGCGCAATTGACCGCAATTTTCGCCAAGATGATTCGCCTCCCAGAGGGCTACAAACAATAGTGTACCGGGCCGGCGTCAGCCGTTGCCCGGGGAAAGGGAGATTGAGGATGGCGACGAAACTGCAACTGGCGCCGGCCCTGGCAGGCCGGCTGGCCGAACGGTTTGAGCAGGGCGTGAAGAAGATGGCGGAGCTGGCCGGGACCTTGCCCGAAAGCCGGCTGGAATGGACCCCGGCCGAGGGCGCGCGGAGCTACGGCGGCGTGCTGCGGCACGTGGCCTTCTGGAACCGCTACCTGGCCGGACGCCTGGAAGGCGGGCAGCCGGATGACAGCGCCAATGAGCTGCCGGCCGCCGCGTGCCCCACCCGGGCCGCCGCCGTGGAGGCGCTCCTGAAGACTGGCGAAGAGGTGGTCGCGGCGCTACGCGCCCGCCCCGCCGCGGCCGAACAGGAAACCCTGGAGCTGGCCGTGCCCTTCATCGAGCACAACGCCGAGCACTACGGCCAGCTGGCCGCCTACGCCCGCCTGATGGGCGTCGTGCCGCCCGCTTCCCGCGCCTGACCGGGAGTTTCGGTGACAGGCTACATAACCCCCAAACCCGGGAGTTCGGGGGTTATGTAGCCTGTCACCGAAACCCTTCTACCAGCCGCCGCCCAGCGCCTTGTACAGCGACACCAGGTAGGTGTTCACGTTTCCCCGGCTCTGCGTCAGGGCATCCTCGGAGGAGTACAGCGAGCGCTGCGCGTCCAGCACGTCCAGGAAATTCGAGAGGCCCTTGTCATAGCGCAGCGTGGCCAGTTCCAGCGCCCTGCGGTTGGCCTCCGCCGCCCCGCCCAGCGAGCCCAGCCGCTGCTTCTCCCGCGTGTAGGAGGCCAGCGCGTCCTCCACGTCCTTCAGAGCAGCCAGCACCGACTTCTCGTAGTTCGCCAGGCTCTGCTGCTCGCGCGATTCAGCGGCCTGGATATTGGCCCTCGTGGCGGGGTAGTTCAATAGCCCCCAGGAAAGCGAGCTTCCGAAGGACCACAGCCGCGCGGCGCCCGAGAGGATGTTGAGCAGCGCGTTGCTCTGCCCGCCCGCCGATCCGGTGAGCGAGAACCTGGGGTACAGGTTCGACACCGCCACCCCGACCCGCGCCGCCGAGCCCGCGATCTCGCGTTCCGCCTGCCGTATGTCGGGGCGGCGCCGCAGCAGGTCGGAGGGCAGGCCGACCGGGACTTCAGGCGGCGCGGCCGGCATCTCACCGGCCGCTGCCAGTTCGGCCTGGACACGGGACGGTTCGGAGCCGAGCAGCAGGGCGATCGCGTGGATGGAGCGCTGCGCCTGGGCTTCCAGCAGTGGGATCGAAGCGCGGGTGGATTCGGCCTGCGCCCGGGCGCGCACCACGTCGAAATCGGCGGTCAGGCCGGCGTTTCGCCGCAGCTCCAGCAGGCGCAGCGTTTCCTCCTGCGCCTTCAGGGTCCGGCTCGCCACCGCCAGCCGCTCCTGGGTCTCGCGCAATTCCAGGTAGTTCCGGGCGGTTTCCGAGACTGCGGTCACCAGCGTGTTGCGCATGCTCTCCTCGGCCGCCTGCGCGTCGGCCTCGGCCGCACGCACGCTGGCCCGCGCCCCGCCGAAGATGTCGACTTCATAGGCGGCGTCGAAACCGGTCTGGTACAGCCCGCTCGCGCGCGACACCAGGCTCTGCCCGGAGCTGCCGCCGCCCCGGTCGGAGTAGCCGCCCGTGATCCCGGTGTCCGGCAGCCGCCGCGTGGCGGCCGTGTAACCGCGGGTCGCCCGCGCCTCGCGCACGCGCTCCTGCGCCATGCGCAGGTCCAGGTTGCCGGCGATGGTGCGCTGCACGAGAGAATCCAGCAGCGGATCGCGGAAGGTCTTCCACCACTCCTTCAGATCGGCGTTGTCCGCCCGGACGGCCGGGTTGCTCCCGCCCGCCGCGTAGGCGGCGGGCACGGGCGGCGTCGGAACGCGGCCCTGGGTCCGCACCCCGCAGCCCCCCAGCAGCAGCGCCGCGGCCGCGGGCAAAGAGAGTTTCCAGGCAAGTCTATTCATAACGAAGAGCCTCGATCGGATCGAGCGATGCGGCCTTGCGGGCCGGGTAATAGCCGAAGAAGACGCCCACCGCCACCGAGAACACGACCGAGGCCGCCACCGAAACCAGCGACACGGCCTGCGGCCATCCGAACACCCGGGAAAGCAGCAGCGAGAGGCCGATGCCGGCCAGGATGCCCGCCACCCCGCCCGCCACCCCCAGCACCACGGACTCGATCAGGAACTGCATGCGCACGTGCGCCGCCCGCGCCCCGACCGCCATCCGGATGCCGATCTCGCGGGTACGCTCGGTGACCGATACCAGCATGATGTTCATGATCCCGATGCCGCCCACGATCAGCGACACCCCCGCGATGCTGCCCAGCAGCAGCGTCATGACGCCGGTGGTCTGGGTGGCCATATCGGCCAGGTCCGTCAGATTGCGCACGCTGAAATCGTCTTCCTCCCCCCGGCGTATGTTGTGCCGCTGCCGCAGCAGCCGCTCCACCTGTTCCTGCGCCTCGAAGGTCGCCCCCTCATTCACCGCCGAGAGGAAGGCGCTGGGTCCGTACGTGATTGAGAGCAGCTTCTTCATGGCCGCCGTGTAGGGGATCATGAGCGTGTCGTCCTGGTCCTGGCCGAACTGGCTTTGGCCCTTGGGCGCCAGCACTCCCACTACCCGGAACGGCAGATTGCGCACCCGGATGGTCTGGCCCACCGGGTCGCCGCCGGCGAAGAGCCGGTCCGCCACTGTCTTCCCGATCACCGCCACCCGCGCCGCCGTGCGCACGTCGGCGGCCGTGAAGAACTCGCCGGCAGCCACCGTCCAGTTGCGGATGGACGGGTACATCTCGTTAACACCCTCGGCCCGCGTGGTCCAGTTCTGATTGCCGAAAACCAGCGTCACCGAAGCGCTCACCCCCGGACTCACCGCGGCGACGGCCGGGCAGTCGCGCGCGATGGCGGCGACGTCCTCCGGCGTCAGGTTGGTGCCGGTGCCCGTGCCGCCCCGCAGCCCGCCCGTGCGCTGGCTTCCCGAGGAGACGATCAGCATGTTGGTCCCCATGCTGGCGATCTGTTGCTGCACCTGGTGCTGCGCTCCCTGGCCGAGGCTCACCATGGCGATCACCGAGCCGACCCCGATGATGATGCCCAGCGCCGTCAGAAACGAGCGCGCCTTGTTGCGCGCCAGCGCGCGCAGCGCGATCTTCACAATGGGCCGGATCTTCATGCCGCTTCCTCCATGCCGTCCTCGGGGGGAAGCGCGGCCAGCTCCGCCGCCGCGTCGCGCCTTGCCTCTACCGGCGTATCGCGCACGATGCGCCCGTCACGCATCACGATCACGCGCCTGGCGTACCCGGCAATGTCCGGCTCGTGGGTCACCAGCACGATGGTGAGGCCGCGCTCGCGGTTCAGCTGCTGAAACAGGCTCATGATCTCGATCGAGGTGCGGGTGTCCAGGTTGCCGGTCGGCTCATCGGCCAGCAGCAGCGACGGGGAATTCACCAGGGCTCGCGCGATCGCCACGCGCTGCTGCTGCCCGCCGGAAAGCTGGCTGGGATGGTGATGCTCGCGCTCGGCCAGGCCCACCAGCGCCAGCGCCTCGCGGCTCCGGCGCGCCGTTTCGCCGGCCGGAACCCGGCTGTACAGCAGCGGAAGCTCCACGTTCTCCAGCGCGCTGGTGCGCGGCAGCAGGTTGAAGCCCTGGAACACGAAACCGATCTTCTGGTTGCGCAGGTCGGCGCGCTCGTCCGCCGAAAGCTCCGCCGCGTTGATGCCATCCAGCAGGTATTCGCCCCGCGTCGGCCGGTCCAGGCAGCCCAGCGTGTTCATGAGCGTCGACTTGCCGGAGCCGGAAGCCCCCATGATGGCCAGGAACTCGCCCGCTTCCACCCGCAGCGACACGTCCCGCAGCGCGTGGACCGGGTTGGCGCCCCGGCCGTAGGTCTTGTGCACATGGCGGATCTCAATCACCGGCCGGCTCATCGGCGGCCTCCCCGTCCTGCGAACGGCATTATCGGATTGCGCACCGCGGCCTTCGACTCGCCGTCCTTTCCAGATTCCTGCCCGGTCGCCAGTTGGTCGCCGGCGTTCAGCCCGCCGGAGACGATCTCCGTGCGGGCGCCGTCGGTGAGGCCCAGGGCCACCGTCACCGGGCGCAGCCCGCCCTCCTTCTCGATCTTCCAGACGGTGTGGCTGCCCGCCCGCCGGCTTCCGCCCGGAGACGCCGCGGCGTCCTGATCCTCCACCCCGGCCCGGTTGGGACGGAACCGCAGGGCGGCGTTGGGCGCCGTCAGCACGCCGAGCCGCTCCGCAACCGTGGCCGTCACGTTGGCCGTCATGCCCGGTTTCAGCTTCAGCTCGGGATTCCGCACGTCGATGACGGCCGTGTAGGTGACCACGTTCTGCACGGTCTGGGGGTTCAAACGGATCTGCGAAACCGCGCCGTGGAACTCGTCGTTCGGGTAAGCGTCCACGGTGAAGGCCACCTTGCTCTGGGGCCCCAGTTGGCCTACATCGGCTTCATCGATATCGGCCAGCACCTGCATCTGGGTCAGGTCGTTGGCGATCAGAAACAGCGTGGGCGCCTGCAGGCTGGCCGCCACGGTCTGACCCACGTCCACGTTGCGGGCGATCACCACGCCGTCAATGGGCGCGCGGATGATGCTGTAGCCCAGGTTGGCCGAAGCCAGTTCTACCGCGGCGCTCATCTGCCGGACCTGGGCGCGCGCTTCGTTTACCTGGGAGCGGGCCGAAAGCAGCTGGGCCCTGGCCTTGTCGACTTCCGCCGCGGCCTGCTGCAACTGAGCGGCGGCCTGGTCCAGGAGGGCCTGCGCCGACTCGACGTCCCGGGTAGAGACCGCCCCGGTGCTCACCAGCTCGCTGACCCGGCGCCAGGCGCGCTCCGCATCCTCGCGCGCCACCCGCAGCTTCTCCCGGTTGGCTTCCGCGGACGCCACTGCCGCCTCGGCATTGGTCACGGCGGTTTGCGCGGTCTGGGTCCGCGCCTGGGCGTTAGCCAGGTTGGCGCGGGCCTGCTCGAGCTGGGCCTGGAGCAGGGACGGGTCCAGCCGGGCGATGATCTGCCCCTTTTTCACGCGGCTGTTGAAGTCCACGTAGATCTCGGAAATCCGGCCGGAAACCTGGCTGCCGACCTGGACGGTCACCACCGCCTGGAGCTTGCCCGTGGCGGTGATGGTCTTGACGATATCGCCCCGTTCCACCGCGCTCCGGGTGTAGGCGACGGTGTCGGTGCGGCCGGAGAGCTTCCAGCCCAGCAGGACCGCCAGCACGACCGCCCCCGCCAGGCTCGACAACTTGAGGATCTTCCTCCCCCGTAATTTGCTCTTTTCAGGCATCTTGGCGCTCTCATAAGAAAAGACGCAGCGGAGGCCTCCGGCCAGCGTAAAGAAGCGTAAAGGCCTGTAAAGCGCGCTGTGCGGGAGTTCCGGTGACAGGCTGCATAGCCGCCGGACTTGATTCCGCCATCACTTGCCGGAGTTGGGGGTTATGCAGCCTGTCACCGAAACTCGCTGATGGAAGAGACTACAATGGGATCCATCGTCCGAGGCTCTTGTCCATGACGACCGGCACAACTCACATCGCTGCCGCGCTGGATGTCATCCGGCGGCGGATACAGCAGATCAGGGATCGCAAGGAACAGATCGGCGAGCCAAACACCAAGGCCACTTTGATCGATCCCGTCCTCACCGCGCTGGGATGGGACCTGCAGGAGATCGATGAGGTAAGGCGCGAATACCGTCCCAAGGGGGCGGACAATCCCGTGGATTACGCTTTGTTCCTCAACCGCACGGAGTGCCTCTTAATCGAAGCCAAGTCACTGGAGAAAGATCTCTCCGACCGCAGATGGATATCGCAGAACATCGGCTATGCCACCGTGGCCGGAGTCCGGTGGTGCGTGCTGACGAACGGGGACGAGTACCGCGTCTATAACTCGCACGCCGAAGTGAATGTGGACGAGAAATTGTTTCGGAAGGTGAGTATCTCCTCGGACGACGGCCGCATCGTGGAGGATACTCTGGCGCTGCTGTCCAAGGACAAGATGCGGGGCAGCCTGCTGGACGAGATGTGGAAGGCGCACTTCATCGACCGGAAAGTCCGGCAGGCGCTCGAGAACCTGTTCGCAGGGGAAGCCGGCGCCCTGGTGCGGACCATTTGCCGGACGACCGCCGGCGTGACGCCTTCGGAAGCCCGTTCGTCCCTCAAGCGGGCGAAGATCACGATCGATTTCCCGCTGCCGTTCGCCGTTCCGCCGCCTCCGGCGGCGCCGCGCCTGCCGGCGCGCCACGAGGCGGGGAAGAAGGCTTGGAAGACGATGCAGGCGATGGCGGGAGCCAGACTCCCGAATCTGATCGCGGCCGGGCTGCTCCGAACGCCGGCGGAGGTGGAGCGAACCTACAAGGGCGTGCGTCTGACGGCTCTCATCCGGGAGGATGGAACCGTCTGCTTCGAAGGGACCCTCTACGATTCCCTGTCCTTGGCCGGGGGGATGGCCCGCAAATCGGTGATCGGGGGGCCGCCCGGCCGCCCTTACCCGCCGACCAACGGGTGGACCTTCTGGCAGATCCGGGACCCGCAGACGGGCGGACTCCGGGGGTTGGACACACTCCGGCAGGAGTTTCTGGAGACAAGGTAGCAGCGCCTTGACAAACGACTGATTTAAACGTACGATTTAAACAGTCGTATGAAAATCGTTCGCCTGCTCCTCGTTCCGGCCCTGCTGTCCCCTCTCCCGGCACAGCCGCTCCGGCTCAGTTTGCAGCGCGCCGTCGAGATCGCGCTGGCGCCGGAGGACGGCAATGCCCGAGTCCAGCTCGCCCGCGAGATGGTGCGGCAATCGGAGTCGCGTTCGGCACAGGCTCGCGCGGCTTTGCTGCCCGACATCTCGGGCGCGGTCGGGGCTCAGAGCCTCACCCGCAACCTGGAGGCCATGGGCATACGCGTTCGCGTGCCGATTCCCGGCTTCGAATTTCCCACCTTCGTCGGCCCGTTCTCGGTCTATGACGCGCGCGCGAGCCTGACTGCCAACCTGCTGGATGTCAGCGCCATCCGCCGCTTCCAGGCCTCGCGCACCGGGGTGAAGGCGGCCCGGTCGGAAAGCGAGGCGGTCCGGGATGAAGTGGCCGCCCTGGTGGCCCGTGCTTACATGGCGGCGCTGCGGGCGGACGCGCAGCTGGAGGCCGCCCAGGCCAACGTGAAGCTGGCCGAAGCCCTGCTCTCGCTGGCCGAGAACCAGCGCACGGCGGGCACCGGCACGGGCATCGAGGTCACCCGGGCGCGCAACCAGCTGGCCAACCAGCGCCAGCGTCTGCTGGTCTCGGAGAACGAGCGCAACCGGGCGCGCTGGCAACTGCTGCGCGCCATGGACGTCGACCTGGACACGGCCCTGGAGCTGACCGGCCGGCTGGAGTATACGCCGCCGGAGACGACCTCGGTGGAGCAGTCGCTCAAGACCGCGCTGGAATCGCGGGCCGACTGGAAAGCGCAGGCCCGCCGCATGGAGCGCGCGCGGCTGAACCACAGCGCGGTGAAGTACGAGCGGCTGCCTTCACTGGTGGGCTTCGCGGATTATGGATCGATCGGCTCTTCGCTCGACCGCACGCTGCCCACGCGCACCTACGGCGTCTCGCTGCGGGTACCCGTCTTCGACGGCGGCCGCCGGGACGCGCGCCGCGGCGAGAGCGCCTCGGAGATGCGGCAGGAGACGATCCGGGAGCGCGACCTGCGGCGGCAGATCGAGCTGGAGATCCGCACCGCGCTGGACAACCTGGCTTCGGCCGAATCCCAGGTGAAGGTGGCGGAGGAGGGCCTGGGGCTTTCGGAACAGGAACTGGCGCAGGCGCAGCGCCGCTACAAGGCGGGAGTCGCTAACAGCCTGGAGGTTACCGACGCCCAGACCCGCTTCGAGCGCGCCCAGGACAACCGCATTGCCGCCCTGTTCAATTACAGCCAGGCCCGGATCGACCTGGCGCAGGCCATGGGAACGATCCAGCGAATCGTGAAATGAGGCGACCGACCATGAGAGCAACCCTGATTCCGATCACCCTGGCTCTGCTGGCGACCCTGTCATGCGGAAGCAAAGAGGAGGCCGGCTCGATCCGGCTGTCCGGCAACATCGAGATCACCGAGGTGAACGTGGCCTTCAAACTGGCCGGCAAGCTGGTGGAGCGGACAGTCGATGAAGGCGACCCGGTGAAGGCCGGCATGGTGCTGGCGCGGCTGGATGCCGAGCAGCTGGAGGCCGCGCGCAGCCGCGAGCAGGCGGCGCTGGCCGCCTCGGAATCGCAGCTGACGCAGCTGCGCACGGCCATCGCATACCAGCGCAGCAGCCTGGCGGCGGAGACCAGCCTGCGGCAAGCCGAGCTGCGGGCGGCGGAGGCGCGGCTGAGGGAGCTGGAGGCCGGCTCGCGGCAGCAGGAGATCGAGCAGGCGCGGGCGGCGGTGGAAGCCGCGCGCGCCGAGCACGTGCGGGCCTCGCGCGACTGGGAGCGCGCCCAGATCCTGATCAAGGACGACGACATCTCGCGCGCGCAATTCGACCAGTACCGCACGCGCTACGAGGCGGCGGGCGCCGCGCTCAGCCAGGCCGAGCAGGCGTTCGCGCTGGTGAAGGAGGGCCCCCGGCGGGAGCAGATCGACTCGGCCCGCGCGCAGGTGAGCCGTGCCAGGGCGGCGCTGCAGCTGACCGAGGCGGCGCAGCTGGATCTAAAGCGGCGCGAGCAGGAGCTGGAGACCCGCCGGGCGGAGATCGCACGCAGCCGGGCGCAGCTGGGCATCGCCGAATCGCAGCTGGGCGACACGGTGGTGACGGCGCCGGCGGGCGGGGTTGTGCTGGTGAAGTCGGCCGAGGTGGGCGAGATCCTGGCCCCGGGCACCTCGATCCTGACGATCGGCGACCTGGACCGGCCGTGGCTGCGCGGCTACATCGGCGAGCGCGACCTGGGGCGGGTGAAGCTGGGGCAGAAGGTGCGGGTGACCACCGACTCGTTTCCGGGCAAGGAGTACTGGGGCAAGGTGTCCTACATCAGCTCGCAGGCCGAGTTCACGCCCAAGACCATACAGACCACCGAGGAGCGGGTGAAGCTGGTATACCGCGTCAAGATCGACATCGCCAACCCGCGCCACGAATTGAAGGCCAACATGCCGGCCGATGCGGAGATTACGCTCCCATGAAGCTCGTCCTCGACCGGCGGAGAGCCGGCGGCTGCCTGGAAAAACGCGGGGCCGTGACCGCTCCCTTTGGTCGCGGCTCGGTAGCTGGTCGCGGCGTGGTAGCTGGTCGCGGCTCGGTAGCTGGTCGCGGCTCGGTAGCTGGTCGTGGCTCGGAAGCTGGTCGCGGCGCGGAAGCTGGTCGCGGCTCGGTAGCTGGTCGTGGCTCGGAAGCTGGTCGCGGTGCGGATGCTGGTCGCGGCGCGGTAGCTGGTCGCGGCTCGGTAGTTGGTCGCGACGCGGTAGCTGGTCGCGGCGCGGTAGCTGGTCGTGGCGCGGAAGCTGGTCGCGGTGCGGAAGCTGGTCGTGGTGCGGAAGCTGGTCGCGGCTCGGAAGATGGTCGCGGCGTGGTAGCTGGTCGCGGCTCGGAAGCTGGTCGCGGCCCGGAAGATGGTCGCGGTGCGGAAGATGGTCGCGGCCCGGAAGATGGTCGCGGCGCGGAAGATGGTCGTGGTGCGGTAGCTGG
>JADZAF010000028.1 GCA_020852755.1 Bryobacterales bacterium | reverse complement strand
GACGGCGCAGCGCTTACGATCAGTCCACTGGCCACACTCCTGAACGTCACGTTCCGGGCTCAGGACCGGGCATATGCGGCCTGCCAATGTGGTTGCGCTCGTCAATCATTGGGCTCACTGCCACGTTTTGCTTCAATTTTGCACCCACTGCCACTTTGTGCTTCCTAACGAGGCATTTAGCTCAGAACTCCAATGATGAGGGGCAAGGACTTGCGGGATTCGGCGCTGCCACTGTATGCTTCCGGCACTGCCGGATTATCGTTCAAGGCACAACGGATATTGTCAGGGGGCTGTACGATGCGTTCGCCCGAGGCGACGTCGCCGCGGTGCTGCAAACACTCGACGCCGGCATCACATGGAGAGAAGCCGACGGCTTCCTGTACGCCGGCGGCAACCCCTATATAGGGCGCCAGGCCGTGCTCGAAGGCGTATTCCAGCGCCTCGGGAGCGACGTCCAGAACTTCCTCGTACTGCCTGAGAACTTCATCGAGGGCGGCGATTCCGTCGTCGTCGAAGGCCGCTACAAAGGAACCGTCAAGGCGACCGGGACGCCCGTGGATGCGCAGTTCGCTCACGTCTGGCAGTTGCGGAACGGCAAGGTCGTGCGCTTTCAGCAATACACCGACACCCGTCAGTGGGTCCGGGCGGCGGCCTGCTGAAACGCGATCGCGCCGCGCGGGGTGGCGAACGGAATTCTATAGCGGTGGCCGGCGCCGGTGCCAGTCCGTCCGGTTCTGAAACTCCCGCCCCGCCGCCAGCAGCGTGTTCTCGCTGAACGGCCGCCCCACCAGTTGGATCGCCACCGGCAGGTTCTCCGCAAAGCCGCAGGGCAGTGAGAGGGCCGGCAGTCCCGCCAGGTTGCCCGCCGCCCCCAGGTCCGCCAGGCCGCGCTGCGGGGGCTCTTTCCTCCCGGAGCCGCGGTCCAGCGGCTGGTCGATCCTGGGCGCCGTCCCGAACAGGCTGGGCGAGACCAGCAGGTCCACCCCGGCGAACAGTTTCCTTAACGCCGCCTGCACCAGCCCCCGGATCCGCATGGCCTTCAAATAGTCCTTCGCCGGGATCTCCAGCCCCGCCTTCAGCCCCGCGATCTGCTTCCGGTCCGCCAGTTGATCCACGCCCCCGCTGCGGATCAGCGGCTCGAACACCGCCGAGCCCTCCGCCGCGATCACCGTCCCCGCCACGGCTCCGTACGGGAAATCCGGAAGCGCCGTCTCCACCATCTGCACGCCCAGCGAGCGGATCGTCTCCAGGGCCTGCCGGAAGGCCGGGCGCGCCGCCGGCTCCGCCCACTCCTCGAAATCCACGGGAGCGAACCCCACCCGCAGGTCTTTCATCGCCCGGGCGTACTGCGGCGTGTAGTAGAAGCTCTTGCCGGCCGATCCCGGATCCAGGTCGTCCTTCCCCGCGATCGCCTGCAGCACCAGCCCGCAATCTTCGGCCGAATGCGCCATCGGCCCGATCTTGTCCAGCGTCCAGGAGAGCGCCATGGCCCCGTGGCGGCTCACCAGCCCGTAGGTCGGGCGCAGCCCCGTCACCCCGCAAAACGCCGCCGGTGTCAGAATCGACCCCCAGGTTTCCGAAGCCAGCGCGAAAGGCGCCAGCCCCGCCGCCACCGCGCTCCCCGACCCGCTCGACGACCCGCCCGACCAGCGCGTGCGGTCCCACGGATTCAGGCCCGGGCCGAACATCGAGGCCGCGGCATAGCGGTAGCCGCCGCCTCCGGCCAGCTCCACCATGGCCAGCTTGCCCACCAGCACCGCCCCCCTCCCGTCCAGCCGGCGCAGCACCGTGGCCGTTTCTTTGAAAACCTGCCCGGCATACGGGCGCGCGCCCCAGGTGGTCGGGTGGCCTGCATAGCTCAGCAGGTCCTTGGCGCCGTAGGGAATGCCCTGCAGCGGCCCGCGCATCCGGCCGCGCCGGATCTCCCCGTCCACCTCCTTGGCCCGCCGCACTGCCTCCCCGGTCAGCGGAAGGGCCAGGGCGTTATAGCGCGGGCCCAGCCGCTCCAGCCGCGCCGCGAAAGCGCGCGCCAGTTCCTCCACCTTGAACTCCCGGGCCAGGATGCGCTTGTTGAGTTCGCCGATGGTGGCGAAGAACAGGTCCTCGCTGAATTCGGGCATGGCGTGTCAGGCTTCGAACCGGAAGGCCGGTTCCGCGGACATCGGGATTTCGAGCTTCGCGATCCTGCCCAGGTTGCCCTGCTGCCGCTTGCGCGCCGCCTCCAGTTCCTCTTCCGGAGTCTGCGGCGGGCGCTCGCCCTCGGGCTGGGCCGCCCCGGCCGAAGCGGCCAGCGCCGCCACCCATTCGCGCCTGGTTACACCCATCAGCGTGTCGCCTCCAGGGCCTCCAGGGCGGCCTTCTGCATGGCCGCCCGGGGCGCCTTCTCCCCGGTCCAGATCTCGAACTGGCGCACCGCCTGCTCGATGAACATCTCCAGGCCCGGGATCACTTCCTTGCCCTCTTCCCGCGCCCGCGCCAGCAGCACGGTCTCCAGCGGGTTGTACACCATGTCGAAGACCACCTCGGCCGGGATCTTTCCTTCAAAAAAACACTCGTTCACCTGCGGGAACATGCCCAGAGGCGTGGCATGCACCAGGGCGTCGAAACCCCGCTGCCCGGCCTGCTCCGGGGTCAGCGGCTCCGCCCCGCAGATCTTCGCGAAGGCGCGTACCCGGTCCGGGTTCCTTCCCGTGATGGCCAGCGAGGCCCCCGCCTCGGCCAGCGCGAAAGCCGCCCCGCGCGCCGCGCCGCCGTTGCCCGCGATCAGGATGCTGGCCCGCGAGAGCCGCAGCCGCCGGGCCAGCGGACCCACCACGCCCGCCACGTCCGTGTTGGTCCCCCGCCACTTGCCCAGCTTGCGCCACACCGTGTTGACCGCCCCGATGCGCTTGGCCAGCGGGTCCACCGCGTCCAGGTACCGGATCACCCGCTGCTTGTGCGGAATGGTCACGCTGAACCCGGCCACCGGCAGCTCTTCGGCGAACTGGAAGAAATCCCGCAGGTGCTGCGGGTTCACCTGGAAGGGCAGATACACCGCGTCCCTGCGCGTGGCCTGGAACGCGCGGTTATGCACGGCCGGTGAGATGGTGTGCCGCACCGGGCTGGCGATCACTCCGTAGATCCGCGCGTTCTTCGTAAACTTGTCCACCCGGTAGACATGCCGCAGCTGCCGCGCGCACACCTGGCCCGCCGCCGTGCCTTCCGTCGAGAGGGGAGCGGCGTAGGTATACAGCCCGCCGAACGCGTCCGACAGCACCCGGGTGGGGAAGCCCATTTCGCCCATGGCCAGCACCACCAGCGGCATGCGGGGATGCTGTTTGGGCAGGGCCAGCACGCGGTAGTTGTCCGACGGCTTGCGCGCCGTGGTCACGATCTTGTAGCCGTCCGCCGGGATGCGCTGCATCCGCCGCACCACCGCCTCCAGCCGCGGCGTGCATTCGAAATTATGGTAGGAGAGCACCAGCCGCGCCCGGCTGCGCAGCGCCGCCAGCTTCTCCACGGCCGCTTCGGCGCTCTCGATCTCCACGTCCACCGCCGCCGCCCCCGCCTCCACGGCCGCCTCCAGCACCTGGAGCTGCTCCTCGATGCTGCCGTTGAAGCGTCCGTGGTTCTGGTGCCGCCGGCAGGTGGCCAGCACCATGCAGTCCGGGTGGCGCTCCCGGAAACAGCGTATGGCTCCCACATCGGCGGCCGGATCCGGCAGGTAATCCAGGCGGAATTCGAAAAACGATTCGCCCGCCTCCGCCTCGCGTCCCGCGCATTCCAGCAGGGCATTGCAGTGGGGCAATCCGAGCGCGATCGCGATGCGCGGAAAAGCAGAATTCTGGGCCATGTCCGCTCGTTGAGGTTTATAGGATAGCACGCTGGCGCGGCAGCCCCGGACGGCGGCGCGGACCGCGCCTGGCGCGCCCCCCGCGGAGCCCGCGGCGCCGCCGCCTCCGCCGGTCTCCTGCTGCTTCTGCTCGGCTGGGCGGCACTCCTGTCGAACCTGGCGCCCTTCGCCCTGCTTCCCGCATTTGTGGGGTACAGGAACCACTTCCAAATCCGGCCGGAAGAACGCGCGCTCGGCTGTTTGCTCGCGCAGGAGTATCAGGAATACCGTGCCAGGGTTCGACGGTGGGTCTAACAGCGCGTGGATAAAGTCCGGATTTGGCGGTGTGAGCATCGCGTCCGGCTTTCCTCGAGAGACGTTCGAACTGGCAGCCGGAGCGGCCCGGATGACCAAAGATCCTTGTGTACGGCCTGTGTGAGCTGCAGCAAGACAAAACAAAGTGCGGCGAAATGGTCCGCCGCCTGCCTTGCAGTGCCAACCCTCAACATTTGCCGCAGGATCAAACTCAGATTGAAGGCGGCCGCGTGAATCACTGCGCGTTTGGCGATGTTGTCTTTTCCGCGCAGATGCACTCGCCTCATGCCGCCCGTGTCGTACAGGTGAGCGAAGCTTCTTTCGATCAGTTCTCCGCGCCTGCGCATGAGCATCTTGGCAGCTTTTGTGTTCAGCCGCCGCCGGTTCGCATACACCGCCGCTTGTGCCGCGCTCTGCCCAGCCCACTTTTGCCGCTTCCGTTCGGGCTCGGCGATCACCGTGCGCACGCCCACCCAACTCAGATCTTGCAACCCCTGCTTGCTGTGGTAACCCTTGTCTGCCACCACGTGCTCCACACCCACTTCGCTGACCATCTCCACCGGTCCCACCGCGCCCGCTTGGGCCTTCTGCCCCGCCATTTCAGTCACCGCGCACCCGGCGTCGGCCAGCGTCGCCGGCATACTTGCCGTGTCCCCGCGATCTCCTGGTTGCACCGTCAGCGCCACCACGGCGCCGGTTTCCAAATCCACCGCGTGCTCGGCCTTGTACGCCAGATGCGTGCGCCCGTCCTTCATCTTCGTAATGCGCGCTTCCGGGTCGTGCGGATTAACCCAGTCCCGGTTCGACAGCGACTTCTTGCGCCGGCGGTCGAACCGTTGGCGCTCAGCCGGTGTCGGCTCCTCAACGCCTTCCGCCTTCATCAGTTCCCTGACGTGTTCGTCGTAGCTGGCCCCGTTATCGCGCCGGATGATCGATTTCAGCGCGGCGTTGGCTTCCAACGTGGTGGCGTCCACCCCGAGCGTCTTCCCGCTCAACAAACCCTCCGCCGCCAGCCGTTTCAAAACCCAGCGGAACACCGCTTTGTGCGTGCCCAGATTCATCAGTCGCCGCGTTTTCGAAAGGGTCGAGTGATCCGGCGTCTGCTCTTCCAGGCTCAAGCCCAGGAACTCTCGCAGACTGAGCGAGTCCGAGACCCGGTAGGCAATCCCTCGCTCCGAGTCGATCCCCTCGAAGTAGCCGATGAGGAAGCAGCGGAAGTAGACCCCAGGCGCAATCGAAGGCCGACCCATCGTCGTCGCGTAGTACTTGCGGCAGATCCGTTCCACATAGAGATCGAACTTCGCTCGGGCGAGAATCTCGTTCAAGCAGCTATAGAAAGGGTGCCGCCCGCGAGCCTGCAACCGGCTCGTCTCCACCCAAAAGGAAGTCTGCTTCTGCCTCCGCTTGCCCAAGGCCATGCCCCATTATCCAGCCAGAACATTCTCACT
>JADZAF010000027.1 GCA_020852755.1 Bryobacterales bacterium | reverse complement strand
GGCCTCAGCGACCAGCCTGGGGGCCACCCTGGTATGCTGCAATGAGAACTGGGGGGCGCTACGGCGAGCAAAGTGTTACCGATGTCGCCGGTCTAAAGTGTTACCCATGTCCCCGGCCGTTCAAAACGGCGGCCCCCGAGGGTGGCGCTCCCTGGCGCGGGCCGCCGGGGCAAGGTGAAAGAGAAATGACTCAAGCTCCTTTTGGAAACGACCCGGCCAAGATCGAACGCTACAAGGCATTCTGGAGCCGGGCGGAGGTCAGCCGCCCGCTGGCGGGTTTCTCGCTGGTGGGCTGGTTTCCCGTCGAGGAATTCGCCGCCTGCCGGGCCTGGGGCGGCGACGGGTACCTGAGCCCGGAGATGATCGAGCCGGAGGCCTTCGTGCCCGATCACCTGCGCATGCTGCGGGAAGGCGAAACCATGGACGACGACCTGATCCGCGGCGCGTGCCCCGGACAGGTGGCCATTCCCTGGCTGCCCGGAATGCTGGGCGCGAAGATGCGCATCCTGCCGGGCAACGTGCTGGGCGAGGAACGCCATCTTTCCTGGGAGCGGGCTCTGGAGGCTCGCCTGGAGCGGTCCAGCCCGTGGTTCTGCAAGTACCTGGAATTCGCCGATGCGCTGGTGCGCGCCTCCGGCGGCCGGTTTCCGGTGAGCCATTCGGCCGAGATCGGCCCTTCCGACCTGCACGCCCTGCTGCGCGGGCACAACGAGAGCGTGCTTGACCTGGTGGACGAGCCGGAAAAGTCGCAGGAACTTCTTTGGCTGGTGGCGGGCATTTTCCGCGATGCCACCGAAGAGATCTGGAAACGGCTGCCGCTCTTCGAGGGCGGCTATTTCGACGCGCAGTACTCGCTGTGGGCGCCGGGACCCATCGCACGGCTGCAGGAAGATGCCAGCGCGGTCTACTCACCGGCGCTGTACCGCCGCTTCGTACAGCCGGTCGACCGCATGCTGGCCGCGCACTTCGCCAGCAGTTTCATCCATCTGCACTCGACCTCGATGTTCCTGCTGGAAGCCTTCCTGGAAGTGGAGGAGATCCAGTGCTACGAGATCAACAACGACGCTCTCGGCCCGCCGGTTCGAAAGATGGTCCCGTTTTTCCAACGGGTGCAGGCGGCCGGCAAGCCGCTGTTGATCCGCGGCTCGTTCACCACCGAGGAGATGCGGCTGCTGACGGACTCGCTCGAGCCGCGCGGCCTGTTCTTCCTGGTGATGGTGCAGGACATGGCGGAGGTGGAGAGCCTGCGCCCGATACTGAAGATGTGATGCTCACTGGCCGCGCAGCGCCGCCGCCGGTTCAATACGCACGGCGCGCCGGGCGGGAATCAGGGTAGCGGCCGCCGACAGGCTGAGCAGCAGCAACGGCGCGGACAGGAAGACGGCCACGTCGCCCGCGTCTATCAGGGGGATGAGATGGGCCAGCAGGCGGCCCGCCCCAATGGACAGGGCCAGGCCGATCAAGGCTCCCAGACCGGCTGCTCGTATTCCCTGACCCAGCACCAGGCTCAGGACCTGGCGCGGCACGGCCCCGAGAGCCACGCGCAGGCCGATCTCGCGCGTGCCCTGGACCACCAGGTAGGAAACGAGACCGTAGAGGCCGATGGCCACCAGGGCCAAGGCGATCAAGCTGAACCCGGCCAGCCCGCCCACGAAGACCGCGGGCAGGTAATCCGCCTTGAGGTCCTCCAGCGATTTCAGGTCGGAAACCGGAAGGCGGGGATCGACCCGCGCGAGAGCGCCGCGCACCGGACCCGCCAGGGAGCCCGGCTTCACCGAGGTGCGGGCGGCGAACACCACCGTTTCCGGCAGACGCTGCAGGTATGGCACGAAGACTTCGGGGAATGGCGGACGCACCAGGTCCTGGCGCACATCGGCGGCCACGCCCACAACGGTCAACCAGGGCTCCTGCGGACCGGTTCGAATCCGCCGCTCCGCGATGTCCCTGGCTCCCGGCCAGAGCAACTCGGCCATCCGTGCGTTGACAATGGCCACGGCCGGAGCGCCGGCGCGGTCAAAGACAGTGAACTCCCGGCCGGCATGAAGCGGCACGCCCACGGTCCTGAAGTAGCCGGGCCCCACGGACGTGAATGAAGCGGCGATGGAATCGCTGTCCGGCGGCGCCGGCCGCCCCTCCACCGCGATCTTCAAGCGCCCGATGCCGGCGCTCAAGGGCGCGCTGCCGGCGAACGCAACGCCTTCGATACCCGGCAGCGCCGCTACCGCTTCCGCGCTCCTGGCGACGAATGCCGCACGGTCTTCGGGCTTCGGGCAGGCGGAGGCGGGCATGGAGACGCGCGCGGTCAACAGGCGCGGGGAGCGGTAGCCCGTATCGACCCATTGCAGATTGAGAATCGTCTTCAGCAGCAGCCCCGTGCCGGTCAGCATCACCATCGCAACGGCCATCTCCGAGACCACCAGCGCCCAGCGCAGGCGACGGCCGGAGCGGCGCAGAACGCCGCCGCCTTCCTGTTTCAGCGTTTCGCTGACGCCGGTTCCGGAAGCCGTCACCGCGGGACCGGCGCCGAACAGAAGGCCCGTCAGCACCGACACGGCCAGCGCGAAGGTCATGACACGCCAGTCCACCGCGAGGGCGGCCATCTCGGGATAGGCGGCCACCAGGGCGCTGCGCAGCCAGCTTACCGCCAGCACCGCCAGCAGGCCGGCGGCGAGAGAGAGCTTCATCCCTTCACCCAGCAACTGGCGGATGAGCCGGGAACGCCCGGCGCCGAGCGCCATGCGGACCGCCATCTCCTTCTCCCGAGCAGCCGCGCGGGCCAGCAGGACGTTGGACACGTTGCCGCAGACGATCAGCAGGATCAGGGCGGCGGCGGCCAGCAGCACCGGGTACATGCGCCGGGCCTCCCGCATCCACTCGTTCTTGAGGGGCGAGACTCGCGTGGTCCAGCCGGCCCTTGACTCCGGCTGTTCGCGCTCCAGCGCTTTCGCCAGCGTGTCCATCTCGGCGCGCGCCGCGCCCACGGCAACACCCGGCTTGAGCCGCGCCACAACCTGCAGGTTGTGCTCCTCGCGGCCCGCGGCGGTCGACGCCGGCTTCAGCGGCAGCACGAGGTGATAGCTGGCGTAGAGGAAACGGAAATCGATGGGAAGCACTCCGATGATGGTGGCCTTCTCGCCGTCGAGCACCACCTGCGAGCCGGTTATGTCCGGTCTCCCAGCGAGTGAGGAGCGCCAGAAACGCTCCCCCACCAGCGCGACCGGCTGCGCGCCCGGCTCGAAATCCGATGGCAGGAAGAGCCGGCCGCGCACCGGCCGGTAGCCCAGGGTCTCGATGAATTCCGGGGAGACGACGGCGCCCCGTACACGCTGCGGCTCCCCGTCGTTGACTCCCCCGCCGCCGAGATTGAAGCCCCGGTCGGAGATCGCCGCCAGGGTTTCGAAACTGCGGGAATGACCCCGCCAGGCCTCAAGACCGGCCTGGGAAGCGAGGCGCGCGTAGCCTCCCCTGGCATTGCTTTCCAGCACCATCACCAGCCGCTCGGGATCCTGGAAAGGCAGCGGGCGGAACCACAACGCGTTGCAGACGCTGAAGGCCGCGGTGTTGAGAACGATGCCGAATGCGAGCGTGAGGACGACGACGGCGGTGACCGTCTTCTGCTCCGTCCCGCGAAACAGGTGCAGGTCGAACATGACGGGTACTTCCTTGTTTCGGTGAAACGAGATCGGGGACCGATAAGTTCCACCGGAATTTCAGCAAGATGAAGGCCATAGAAATTTCTGATTGGACCACCCCGGAAAACGCACCCTACACTGAATTGTGGCCCCCGCGCCCTTGCACGCCGGTTTGCTGCAGCGTGTCGGCAGCCTCCTGGTTTCCGGCCTTCCGCAGGACAGGATCCTGGAGGAATTGACGGGACTGGTTGAGGCCCTGGCGAACACGCGCCTCTCCGAGGAGTCGCGGAGTGCGGCCCAGCGCCTGGAGACGCTCACGGCGGTGGCGCAGACGCTGAGCCGCGAGAGCCGTCTGGACCAGATCCTGCAAGCCATATCCGATCGCACGGCGGGCGCCTTCGACGCCGCGCTGTGTTCCATCATGCTTCTGGACGAGGAGCGCGGGGAACTGGTAGTCCGGGCCGTTCACGGCGCGCCGCCGGAATCCCTGCGCGGAAGCCCGCTGAAGGTCGAAAACTCGGTGGCCGGGCGAGCGGTGCTCACGGCGCGGCCGCTGTACGTTCCCAATGTGGCGGTCGAACCGGGCAGCGGCGATTCGGGCTCGGGGCTGGCGTCACTGCTTTCCGTGCCCCTGATGGTGCGGGAGACGGTCAGGGGCACGCTGAACATCTACACCCGGGAGGAACGGGCCTTCAGCGAACGGGATATCGACTTCGCCACCGTGGTGGCGGCCCAGGCGGCCGTCGCGATCGAGAACGACCGGCTGCTGGCGGAAACCGAGGAGCTGAGACAGGCGCTGGAGGCCCGCAAACTCGTGGAGCGCGCCAAGGGCATCCTGCAGCAGAGATTCAACCTCACCGAAGAGGAGGCCTACCTGCGCCTGCGCAACGAGAGCCGGCGGCTGCGCCGGCCCATGCGGCAACTGGCCGAAGCCGTGGTCCTGGCGGAGGATCTGCACCGCCAGAGCGCCGCGCAGGAGACGGGCGGGGCGTCCTGAGCGGGCCTATGCCGGCAGATTCCACTTGTCGTCCCACACCACTCGCGACTTAGTGCGGTAGGCCTGGTTCCCCATGAAGCAGGCCATCGACGAATAGTAGCCCTCTTCCTCGTTTGCCACCGGTTTCTGGCGCGTGCGAACGCAGTCCAGCCAGTTCTTGACCAGCCACTCGGCGCTGGGCGGATCGCCTTTGGCGCGTGCCGCCGGGGTGGTCGAATTCCTGGGATGCGGCGTGTATTCGTAGCCGTGCGCGGCGTCGTACCGGTTCACCAGCAGCACTCCCCCGGTGCCCCGCAGCTCCAGTCCCGCCAGCGAGCCCTTCATCCCTACCGTCATGATCTCGGCCTCGAAGGTCACGTTCAGACCCTGCGGGTACTCGAGGATCAGGTTGATCACGTCCGGCGTGTCGCGGCCGTCGTTGTAGTGATAGATGCCGCCCCCGGCCACCGCCGCGCGCGGCTTGCTCAGCTTCATGAACTGGTGCGCCGAATCGATCACGTGGATGCCGATGCCCATGATCATGCCGCCGTCGTAGTGCAGCCACTTGTAGGGGCTGAAGTAGATGCCGGGATTCCAGGCGACTTTCGGACCGGGGCCGCACCAGCGGTCCCAGTCCATCCCTTCCGGCTTCCTCTCCATGCCGGGAGGCGGGGTCAGGGTGTAGCCGTTGTTGGCATCGTACCAGGTCTTCACCAGCCCCACCTTGCCAAGCGCGCCGGAATCCACGTACTTCTGACGCGCCTCCTGGAAGTGCGGGATGGCACGGGCCTGCATCCCCACCTGGATAATGCGCTTGTACTCGCGCGCGGCCCTCACGATGGCCTGGCCGTCCCTGGGGTTATGTACCATGGGCTTCTCCACGTACACGTCCTTACCGGCCTTGCAGGCGTCCACGGTGACTTGCGAGTGCCAGTGATCGGGAGTGGCCACCACCACGGCGTCGATCTCCTTGTGATCGAGCAACTGGCGGTGATCGTTGTAGGTCTTGACCGAACCGCCTGCCAGCGTGGCCGCGGCGTCGCGCCTCACGCTGTACACGTCGCACACCGCGACCCATTCGACCGCGCCGGTCCGGTTCAACTCCTTCATGAGGTACTGGCCGCGGCCGCCGGTGCCGATCGCGCCCATCCGCAGGCGATCGTTGGCTCCCGGAATCCGCTGGTAAGAGGCGGCCGTCAGGGCCGAGGATTGCAGGAAAGCTCTACGCGATGCCGGCATGTCATGCTCCTTCCGCTTCTCACACCTTCGGCAGTTCGTATCCTTTGCGGCGCGGCCGGCTCACCAGCCGGTCGGCTTCCCTGTCGCCGATGAACCGCTCCTTCTGGGGATCCCAGCGCAGTTTCCGGTTCAAATCGCGGGTGATGTTGGCCAGGTGGCTGATACTGATCGAGCGGTGGCCGATCTCCACATCCGCCAGCGGCGTCTGTCTGGTGCGGATGCACTCCAGCCAGTTGCCCATGTGGTAGCGGGCCTGCCAGAGCGCCACTTCATCCCGCCACTTCCGGACCTCTTCGGGTGGCGGGAGATTGGTGATCATGCCGGGCGGATCGGTCGTGAAGTTGTTGCGGACGATCTCCACCTTGCCTTTCTCCCCCACGAAGATGGCGCCGCCCATGAGGGGACCGCCTTCGGGCTGATCCAGGCGCACTGTGACTCCGCCGGCATAGCGAAAACCGATGGAGCCTTTGGGGCCGTCCTCGAGCGGCCACCACTCCACGGGCCCCGTGTCGCCGGTGCCCAGCGCCATCTGGATCTGATCCAAACCGTGGGCGCCCCAGTTGGTCATCTGCCCGCCGGAGTAATCCCACCATCCCATCCAGCCGCGATGCAGCTTCTGGTTGTACGGGCGCATGGGCGTCTGGCCGATCCACATGTCCCAGTTGAGGCCTTCCGGCACGGGTTCCTCGGGCAGCCCGGTGTAGCGGTTCGGGCCGCTGTAGTTGACGCCATGCACCACCCGGAGCTTGCCGAGGCCGCCTTTGCGCACGAATTCCGAAGCGATCTGGTTCATGGCCATCGAGCGCTGCTGGCTGCCCACCTGGAAGACGCGCTTGTGCTTCCGCGCGGCCTTGACCAGCGCGCGGCCCTCGGCTATGTAGACGGTGAGCGGCTTCTCCGCGTAGACGTCCTTGCCGGCCTGGCAGGCGTGGATGCAGGGAAGCACGCGCCCGTGGTCGGTGGTGCCCACGATGACCGCGTCCACCTCTTTCAGATCGAGGAGCTTGCGGTAATCCTGGAACATCTGCCAGTTGGCCTGCTTCTTGGCCGCGGTTTCCTGGCAGCGCCTGAATTCGCAATCGGCCACCGCCACCACCTGCCCTTCCTCGGGCAACTGGTCGATGAGAAGGCGGCTGCGGTTGCCGACTCCGATAACGCCGATACGGATCCGGTCGTTGGCGCCGAACACGTGTTTCGAGACGACGTAGGGCGCCGCCACCGCCGAAAGAAAAGCGCGGCGGGATGTATTGGGTATGCGGTTCATGGCTTGCTCCACTTCCGGCTGGCTGAAACGGACAGTCTACACCGATTCGGGGCGGGATGGGGCACGTGCGCCGATGCCAGTCCTCTATAGTGGAGTGAATCGAGGCGGACCGTGCGGGCTTAGGCGAAGAGGGAGACCTACAGGTGATGGGAAAGAGTTGCGATTTTGTCTGCAATGTCTGCGGCTGGCCGAACCCCCCGCTGACGGAAATCGCCCGGGAGACGCCGACGTGCAGGAAATGCGGTTCCTCGATTCGAACCCGGGCCGTCGCCCTGGTCCTTTCCAGGGAGCTGTTTGGCATCGACCTTCCGTTGATACACTTCCCGACCCTCAAGAGCATCAGGGGGCTCGGCATCAGCGATTCCGACACATATTCCGGGTGCCTGGAGCGGTCATTCACGTATATAAACACGCACTATCACCGGGAACCCAGGTTCGATCTGCTGCAGCCGGACGGGCGCGAGTTCGAGCGGTACGATTTCGTGATCTGCAGTGAGGTGATGGAACACATCCCGTCAGCTCCGGAGACAGCCTTCAAGACACTGGCACGGCTATTGAAGCCGGAAGGCTTCCTCATTCTCACGATTCCATATTCGTTGGAGGCTGCTACCACCGAGCATTTCAGGGGGCTTCGGGATTTCGGCCTGGCCGAGGTTGCGGGCCGGTCGGTGTTGATCGCGGCCCTCGAAGGGGGTGGCTATGAGGTCTACGATAGTCTTACGTTCCACGCTGGGGACGGTTCTGTTCGCTTCCGATTGTTGCCGGCCGGGAAGACTTTTCGCTGGGGCACTCCGCGATTACCGAACTGATGCAGCAGTTCATTGCCGGCCGCACACGATTACGCATGGCCGAGGATGTCGCGATGGGTGAAACTGGGCCGTCTTTTGGGGTTGGGACCGGAGCTGCAGGAAGAGCGGGAAGAACATTACGCGCGAGGCGCATGACCGGCAGACAGGACCTTGCGTCGGGGATCGGACCACTCTGGCTTCGGTGAGTAATTGAGACTACACTAACTGCATGAGTCACTCTCAGGCAGCTGGTTCGATTCTGGTTTGCGGATTGCTGGCACAGGCCGCCCTGGCTCAATCCATGACATTCCGTTTCACTCCGCTGCCGCCCGGACCGCCCGGCGCCAGACTCACGCTGGTAATTGGGATCAATGAGCGGGGCAACATGGTCGGGGTCTATTTCATCCGGCACGTGAAGCACGGTTTCTATCTGGAGTCCGCGCCTTCAGGGGAGTACGTCACACTCGATTTCCCGGGCGCCGGCTACACTGCTCCGGGGGGAATTAATGACAAGGGCGAGATCTCCGGGTACTACGGCGAAAGAGATGGAGGAACGGTCACAGCGGGCGATCACGGCTTTGTCTTTCGCGACGGCCGTTTCACCACGGTCGACTATCCGGGCGCTGCCGGGACGCGCCTCCTCGGCATCAACAACGCCGGCGACGTGATCGGCTATTCCGTGGATCCGCCGGGCGGATTCATCCACAGCGGCGGCCAGTTCCGGACCATCACCTGTCCCGACGGCAGACCAGGCGTTCCGCATGGCATCAACAACAAGGGCCACGTCGTGGGCTCCTGCGGCGGGAGCCGGGCGCCCTTCCTGCTGACGGAAGGGGGAGTATCGTTGATCGATTTCCGCGCGGGCCTGTTCGCGGACGCACCGGTTGTGCCTTTTGCGATCAACGACCGCGGCGACATCGCCGGCGCGTACTTCTTCAAGAAGGTGCGGCACGGGTTCATCCTGACCGCAGGTCCGGCGCGGGAGTTCATCGAGGTGGACCTCGAACCTGGAACCATCCTGCACGGCATCAATAACCGCAGGCAGATCGTGGGCTTTGGGGGCCACTCCTTTATGGGGTATCCCGGGGCCGGCGTGCCGGCACGGCAATAACTCGCCCCTCCAGCCCATCCGCGGTACTATCTTCTCTAATTGGCTCCGGTCCTCGAACTTCGCAACCTGGTCAAGCACTACCCGGCGCACCGGGCCGTGGACGGGGTGTCGCTGGCGGTGCCGAGGGGACGCTTCTATTCCCTCGTGGGCCCCTCCGGCTGCGGCAAGACCACCACGCTGCGTCTGGTGGCCGGCTTCGAGCCGCCGACCTCGGGCGAGGTGCTGCTGAACGGCGAGTGCGTCAACCACCGCCGCCCGTACGAGCGCAGCGTCTCCACGGTCTTTCAGAACTACGCTCTATTCCCTCACCTGACGGTTTGGGGCAACGTCGAGTTCGGGTTGCGGCGGCGGGGGGCGAAAGACATCGAGAAGCGGGTCGGGCAGGCGCTGGAACTGGTGCAGCTTACAGGCAAAGAAGGGCGCTACCCGGCCCAACTCTCCGGAGGGGAGCGGCAGCGCGTGGCCCTGGCCCGCTCCCTGGTGCTGGAGCCCGACGTGCTCCTGCTGGATGAGCCGCTGGCCGCGCTCGACCCGAACCTGCGCAAGCAGATGCGCGCCGAATTGAAGGCGCTGCAACGGTCCACCGGCGCCACCTTCCTGTTCGTGACCCACGACCAGGAGGAGGCCCTTTCGCTCTCCGACCAGGTGGCCGTCATGAACCTGGGCCGTATTGAGCAGAGCGGCGCGCCCGAGGAGGTCTACCTGCGGCCGCGGACGCGCTTCGTGGCCGGCTTTCTGGGGTCGCTGAACTGGATCGGCGGCATCGGCCTGCGCCCCGAGGCCACCCGCCTGATGCGAAGCGCGCCCGGCGACGGCATGCGGTCGGCCCGAGCCACGGTGGTGGAGTCGGTGTTTCTGGGCAACTGCATCCAGGTACGCGCAAGGCTGGAAACGGGAGAGGAGGCGGTGGCGGAACTGCCCCGCCACAACGGCTCCTTCGCGTCCGGCGAGGCCGTGCATCTGTGCTGGAACCCGCCCGACGAGATCCACTTCCCATGAACCGGCTGCGCTTCTGGTTCCTGGCGCCCGCGCGCCTGTGGATGGCGCTGTTATTCGCGGCGCCCCTGGCGATCGTAGCGGCCTACAGCCTGCTCACCCGGGGCGCGTACGGCGGTCTGGGGGCGCCCTGGACCCTGGAGAACTACCGCCGCCTGTGGGACCCGCTTTACGCGGCCATCGTGGGACGCTCCATCCTGATGGCGGGGGCCGCCACCGCCATCTGCCTGGTGCTGGCCTTTCCTCTGGCCCTGTTCATGACGCGCGCCGGCCCCCGCAAAAACCTGTACCTGCAACTGGTGATTCTCCCCTTCTGGACCAGTTTCCTGGTGCGCACGTATGCCTGGCAGTTCCTGCTGCGCGACACCGGGCTGATCAACAGCCTGCTCCAGGGCTTCGGGCTGATCGACGGCCCCCTGCCGCTGCTCTACAACTACGGGACCGTGCTGCTGGGCCTGGTCTACAGCTACCTGCCCTTCATGGTGCTGCCCATCTACGCGGCGCTGGAGCGCATGGACCACACCCTGGTGGAAGCCGCGGCGGACCTGGGCGCGCGGCCCTGGGCCACGCTCACCCGGGTCCTGGTGCCGCTCTCGGCGCCGGGACTGTGGGCGGGGTCGGTCCTGGTCTTCATCCCCTGCCTGGGGGCCTACCTGACGCCGGACCTGCTGGGCGGGGGAAGAACGGTGCTGCTCGGCAACCTGGTGCAGAACCAGTTCACCACGGCGCGCGACTGGCCGTTCGGCGCGGCCGTCTCGCTGGCCGTCATGGCGGCCGTCATAGCCCTGGTTGTCCTGCTGCCGCGGCGGCGCAGTGGAGAACTGCTGTGAGGCGCTGGCTGAGCCTCTACGCGGCGCTGGCCCTGGCCTTCCTGTACCTGCCTCTCGCCACGCTGGCGGCTTTCAGCTTCAACGCGTCGCGCTTCACCGTCTGGGAGGGTTTCTCGCTCCGCTGGTACGCCGCGGCGCTGCGGGACCCGCAACTGATCGAGGCCTGCTGGAACAGCCTGCTGATCGCCGCCGCCGCGACGTTGCTTTCCACCGCGATCGGAACCCTGGCGGCCTACGGGCTTTGGAAGCGGGGCTCGGCGCTGCTTTCCGGCGCGCTGTATCTTTCGCTGGTGACTCCCGAGATCGTGATGGGCGTTGCGCTGCTGGCGTTCTTCCAGTTCGCCTTCCGCTGGTTCGGCTGGCGCCTGGGGCTGCACACCGTGATCATGGCCCACGTGGCGTTTTCCATTGCCTTCGTGGTGATCGTGGTGGCGGCCCGCCTGCGCACCTTCTCCTCCACTCTCGAGGAAGCGGCCATGGACCTGGGCGCCAGCGAATGGCAGGCCTTCCGCCACGTGACGCTTCCACTCCTGCGGCCCGGCATCGCGGCCGCCGCCCTGCTGGCCCTGACGGTTTCCTTCGACGATTACGTGATCACCAGCCTGGTGGCGGGCGTCGATTCGGAAACGCTGCCCATGGTGATCTACGCCATGGCGCGGAGGGGCGCAAGTCCGGTGATCAATGCCATCTCCACCTTGGTGCTGGTGGTCTTCGGAGCCCTGATCGTCTGGTCGGCGCGCTTGAGGGAGACATGAAACGGCGCGGCTTCTGCGTGGCGCTTACGGGAGCGGCCGCAGGTTGCCGGAGGGGTCCCCGGCTGAACGTCTTCAACTGGTCTTCCTACGTCGCGCCGGAAACGGTGCCCGCTTTCGAGAAAGAGACGGGCGCGCGGGTGCGCTACGCGGTTTACGAAAGCAACGAAGAGATGCTGGCCAAGGTCATGGGCGGCAATTCCGGCTGGGACATTGTCTTTCCCAGCAATTACCTGATTCGCCCGATGCTGGAACAGCGCCTGCTGGCGCCGCTCGATCACCGGCTACTGTCGAACCTGGCAAATCTCGAGGCGCGTTACCGGCATCCGGCCTGGGACCCGGGCCTCGCCTGGTCGGCGCCCTACATGTGGGGCGCTACGGGCATCGCCTACAACGTCTCGGTGACACCCGAGCCGCGGGCATGGTCGGACCTGTGGCGCGCGGATCTGAACGGCCGCATCACCATGCTGGACGATCCGGCCGAATTGCTGGGCGCGTGTCTCAAGAAGCTCGGATATTCGGTCAACTCACTCAGCCGGGCGGAGCTGGCGGAGGCGCGGCGCGAGGCCATCGTGCAAAAGCCGCTGCTGCGGGCCTATCTGAACGCCGAGGCGCGCGATCAGCTGGTGGCCGGCGATGTTTTGGCCGCGCAAATGTGGGCCACCACGGCCCGCCAGGCCATCGAGGAGGCGCCCCACCTGCGCTTCGTCTACCCCGCGGAGGGCTTCTCCGTGTACGTGGACACGGCCGTCATCCTGCGCGAGTCCTCGCGGCGCGACCTGGCCCACCGCTTTCTGGATTACCTGCTGCGCCCCGACGTGGCCGCCGCCGTCGTTCGGGCCAGCCAGACCACTACGGTGAACGCCGCGGCCCGCCGCCTGCTTCCGGAAAACCTGCGCGCCGACGCGGCACTGTACCCTTCCGAAGAAGTGCTGCGGCGCGGCGAATTGTTCGAGCCGCTGCCGCCCGAGGTGCAGCGCCTGCGCGACCGCGTCTGGACCGAGATCAAGTCGGCCTGACCCTGTATCATGGACGGTAATGCTG
>JADZAF010000026.1 GCA_020852755.1 Bryobacterales bacterium | reverse complement strand
GCTACACGCCGCCCCAGCCGCAAGACCGTACCCGGGCCAGCGAGCAGTTCGGGCTGGCCGTGCCGTACACGTTGAACCCTTCCTCTTATGAACCGGAACGCAATCTGCTGTTTCACAACGAAGGTCACGGCCGCTTTCGAGAGACCGCGCGGCAACTGGGCGTGGCCAATCCCGAAGGACGCAGCCTCAGCGCGCTGTGGCACGACTTCGACCAGGACGGCCGGCCCGACCTCTACGTAGCCAACGACATCTCCGAGAGCAAGTTCTTTCTGAACCGCAAGGGAAAGTTCGAAGACTCCGGCCAGGCCGCGTGGGTAGGCGAGTACCGCGGATCGATGGGGCTCGCCGCCGGCGATTGGGACCGCGACGGCGACGACGACCTGTTCATCAGCCACTGGATCGCGCAGCAGTACGCCCTGTACAACTCGCTGCTCGCGGATAACCGCAGGTTCGGCTCGCACGCGGCAAACGCTGCGCCCGGGCTGCACTTCATGGATGTGGCCGAGGCCGCGGGAATTGGCCAGCCCTCGCTACGTTCCATCGGGTGGGGGACCGAGTTCGCCGACTTCGATTCGGACGGCTGGCTGGACCTCGCGGTGGCCAACGGCTCGACCTTCGAAGCGGGCCGGCCGCCGCGTCTCCAGCCCATGCGCTCGTTTCTGTTCTGGAACCAGCGCGGCAAGTTCTTTCACGATCTGGCGCCGCACAGCCAACTGCTCTCGGCGGAGCATGTGAGCCGCGGGCTGGCGGTGTCGGATTACGACGGGGACGGCGATGCGGACCTCGCCATCGTGGACCTGGATGGCGGCGTGCGCCTGCTGCGCAACGACACCCGGCAGGGCCGCTGGGTGCAGGTCCGGCTGCGCGGATTCGCGGAGGGAGCGGCGCTCACCGCCCACGCGGGCGACATTGCCCTGCGGCGAAGCATCGGAGGCGCCTCGTACCTTTCCCAAAGCACACGCACGGTCCATTTCGGGCTGGGCGGCGCCACCCGGATCGACCGCCTGGACGTGCTCTGGCCAAACGGCCGGACCGTCAGCTACCCGAGTCTGGAGGCGGGCGCGCAGTGGGAGGTGAGCGAGGACGATCCCGCGCCGCGCCGCATCTCCGCGGGGGGGCAGGACGGCAGGCAGGCTCTGCTCGAGTTCTGGCAGAGACAGCGGGCGGCCATGGCGGCCATGAAGGTGCAAGGCGACCTGCCCAAGGCCGTGGGGCTGTTTCGCGAAGCGCTGGCGCTCGATCCGAATCACGAGGATTCGCTCTATTACCTCGCCAACTGCCTGGAGGCGGAAGGCGATGCCGCCGGCGCCCGGGAACAGTTCGAACGGCTGGTTCGCGTGAACCCGCACAGCCAGCGGGGCCACATGGGTCTGGGACTGCTGCTGGCGCGCGCGGGCCGCTACGCCGAGGCGGCCGCAGCCTTGGAGCGGGCGGTCGCGATCAACCCGGAGGAGACCGGAGCGCTCACCACGCTGGGCGAACTGGAACTGCTGATGGGCCGGGTGCGGCAGGCCAGGCAGCGCTTCTCACTGGCGGCCCGGACCAATCCGCGGGCCTCGGGGGCACGCTTTCTGGAGGGCTACCTGGCTTGGCGCGGAGGAAGGCCCGCCGAGGCCCGGGAACTGCTCCTCGCCGCGCGGCAGGCGCGCGGTCCGGACTGGAAGCCCAAAGGGACGGCGGCGGAAGGCGACGTGCAGCGCAGGATGCACCGCGAGCCTACATTGCTTTCGCGCTTCGCCGAAGAGTGGGACGGCGCGGCCGATCCGGAGCGCGCCTACCGGGCGCTGGCCGCGCGCCTCATCACCGCCGGCCGCCGCTGAGGCCGTCCACCAGGATGCGTGTCAGGGTGGAAATCAGCCGGTTGCCGGCGTTGTCGGGCGAGTAATCCACTACAGGCATCTTGTCCACCGTGATGGCCAAAGCGATGCGCCCGCCAGGCGTGTAGGCGATGCCCACGTCGCTGCGCAGATGATCCAGCGCTCCCGACTTGCTGGCCACCGGGGAATCCAGGTGGCGGCCGATGCCGTCCTTGAACTGCTGCCGCTTCAGGATCGCGATCATCTCCGTGGATGCCGCCGGGCTCACCACCTGGCCGCGCTCGATCTTCTCGAGCAGCAGCACCATTTCGCGCGGCGTGCTGACGCCCAGGCCGAAGCGCCGGTTCTCCTCCAGACGTCCCGCGGCGCTGAAGCCGGCCGCCTGCCCGCCGTCGCTCATCACCTTACGCAGGCAGCGGGTCCGCCTGAGCCCCAGTCGGTCCATCTCGGCGTTCACCGCGTCGGCGCCGAAGCGGTCGATCACCAGGTTGGTAGCCGTGTTGTCGCTGACCACGATCATGAGGGTGACGGCGTCTTTGAGCGTCAGGCGCAAGCCGTCGGAAAGCTCCTGAAGCACGCCCGATCCGGAGACCTTGCCGGAGTCCCGCAGGATGAGGGTGTCGGACCAGCGCGCCTCACCCCGCTCCACCGCGGCGAACGCCGCCACCATCACTGGCAGCTTGATCGTGCTGGCCGTCCGGACCTTTTCATCTTCGCCCAATCCGTAGGCCGCGCCGCTGTCGAGATTCCTGGCGTAGAGGTTGACCTGGCCGTCGAACCCCGCGACTTCGGCGCGGATCCTGCGGTCCAGATCCTGGGCAAAGAGGTATGCCGATCCGATCAATATCAGGGAGGCAAGCCTGGTTGCGATTGGAAGCATCCCTTCCCACGATACGCGCTGCCAAATTACCGCGCCACCTCGAAGTCGATCACCTGCCGCACGGGGGCGGCTTGCGGTCCGGCGAGCCTGTCGGTCACCACCAGTTCCAGGGCCCACTCGCCCGGCGGGGCGTTATTTCCGAGGGTAAAATCCTTGGTCGTGCGGAAGCGGGGCTGATCGAGCGCCTGGCTCACTCTCAGGGCCTCTTTCCGCCCCTCGTAGACACGCTTGCCCTGGTAGTAGAGACTTATCTGGGATTCGACGGCCGGCCGCCGCGTGGCCTCGTCGAGTCGCACGTTGAGGATTTCGGCTTCGCACCGGAGGGCCGCCCCCGGCTGGAAGATGCGCACCGCCGGGCTGCCCAGCGGGTCGGCGTCCGCAATGCCGGCCGCCTCGCCTCCCCAGTCGGCCGTCAGGGCCTTGACCGTACCGAGCAGCATGCCCCCCAGCGCCAGCTGCTTCTGCTGCACGTCCGGCGCCTGGATGAAACGGCTGGCCGAGCCGATCCGCGCGCTGGCCTGGTCCGAAACGACGGCCCGCATCTGGTAGTAGCCCGGTGTCTTCAGCCAGTGGCCGACGGCGTAGATGAGCCCGAACTTCCGCAGGTTCTCCCACTGGTCCGGCGTCACACGCACCTCCAGCGTGCGCGCCGTCTGGGCGGCGACGGCGCCGCTCTCGTCGAAGGTGGCTACCAGGGTGTCGAGGATGGCCACGCGCGCGCCGCCCGGCTCCTCGGTGAACTGCAGCCCTTCCGCCGCAATGTGGAGCAGCGAGGTGACGAACGGCCCCTGGCTTTCGTCGTGGCCGAAGACCGGGGTCAGCTTCACCTGCAGGTCCTCGGCCCGGAAAGGCGAGAGCAGCGCGGCGGCCAGCGCGGTTTTCGGACGCACGGCCGTCTCTTCATCCGTGAGACCGAAGAACCCGTGGCGATACCGGACCGTCAGTCCCCTGCCCCGGACGCGGATCTCGAGCTTGCGAAAGGGCGTCGTGCCCGGCTTTCGTTCGAAGGTCTCGGCCTGCGGCGTATAGCCGATCAGGTAGTAGCCCTCGTCGCCGGCCAACACCTCGTCCAGCAGCCTCGGTACGTCATTGTCGTTGCGGACGAACTGGCCGCCGGTCTGCCTCGCCAGGTAGGCCAGCCCTTCGTTTTCCAGGCTGATGCCGGTCGCTCCGACGCGGCGCGGGTCGATCACGTGGATCACCGCCGAGGCGCGGTTGGCGAGGTCGGCCACCATGCGCGAGGCCTGGTAGGCGCGGTTGGGCCTGCCCGAATCCTCACTGATCACCCGCATGCTCTCGGAGAACAGGACCACCGACTTGCGCCCCGGCAGTTCGCGCAGGCCGCGCACCACCAGGTTCAGCCCGCCCAGCGTGCCCACGGTCAGCATCTCGTTCCGCAGGCGGCGGATCCTCTCCTGGCCGCTCGGGAGGTCGAGGCCGCGGTAGACGCTGCGAACCCGCTCTTCCGCGGGCTCCGCCTCGTAATCCTCAAGCCAGGCGCGGCTCTGGAAGAAGCTGATGCGGTCGATGGCAGCCAGCAGGCGCGCGCGGTCGGAGGTGAACTGCTGGAGCACGCCCATGCCGCCGGAGGTCCGCACGATCGCCAGCACGTCGCCCGGCTGCATCTGCCGGCTGACGAACTGCCGCAGCACCTCGCGCGTGCGGTTCAGGCTTTCCAGAGTGAGCCCCAGGTCGTCCACCACGAAAACCAGAGTGCGGCGGACGTCCTCGCGCCGGAGTAAGGGAGCGCGGCCCGGCGGCGGCAGTCCCACCGGGGAGGCCGGGCCGCGGACGGCCGGCGCGGCGCTATAGGAGAAGGCCGTGATCTTCTGGCGCTTGCCGTCCTGAAGGACGGTGAAGTCGGCCGGCTTCAGTTGGCTGACCGGGCGGCCCTTCGAGTCCGTGACCACGGCCTCCACCTGCACCAGGTTGACGGTAATGCGGACCAGCGGCTCCTGGGGATTCTGCGCCGGCACAACGGCCGGCAGGATCAGACACAACCACGCGGCGCCCGCAGCCGGAATCGAGTTCCGAATTGCCATTTCGGACTGCCGGCTCCGAGTATAGCAGGGAATACCATATTTCTATGCCCATGAACCGCAGGCGGGCCGTGGCTTCGCTGGGCGGGTTTCCCGCCATTCTCCGGGCACGCCGCCGCCCCAACATCCTCTACGTGATGACGGACGACCACGCCGCGGGCGAGATGAGCTGCGCGGGCAACCGGGTTCTGCGCACGCCGAATCTGGATCGCCTGGCTGCCGGGGGCGTACGCTTCAGCAACTGCTTCGTGGCCAATTCGCTGTGCGCGCCCAGCCGGGCCACGGCCCTGACCGGCTGCTTCTCGCACATCAACGGCGTGCGAGGCAACTCGGAGGCCAGGGACGCCCCCCGGGAGTATATCCGCGCCGGATTGCCGACGTATCCGGAACTGCTCCGGAAAGCCGGTTACCGCACGGCCGTGGTGGGCAAGTGGCACCTCAACGACCCGCCCCGGGGCTTCGAGTACTCGGCCGTCCTCCCGGGTCAGGGCGTGTACTTTGACCCGGAGTTCATCGTGGACGGAAAGGTGGTGAAGCACCAGGGCTACGCCACCGACCTCACCACCGGTCTGGCGCTGGCCTGGCTGGAACAGGTGCGTTCCGAACCGTTCCTGCTGGTCTACCAGCACAAGGCGCCGCACCGCCCCTTCACTCCCGCGCCGCGTCACGCCCGCATGTTCGATTCGATTGAACTGCCGTATCCGGAAACCTTCAACGACGATTACGCCACCCGCCGGGTGGCGAAAGAAGCCCGCGACATGCGCTTCGACATTTCCCTGGCGGGCGATTACAGGGACCTGCCCAAGGGTCTGAGCGAGGAGGCGAAGAAGCGCTGGATCTACCAGCGTTTCGTGAAAGACCATTACCGGGCCGTGTACGGCGTGGACGAGAACCTGGGGCGCGTGCTCGACTACCTCGAGAAGCGCGGGCTGTCCGAAAACACGGTGGTCATCTACACCTCGGACAACGGCTTCTTCCTTGGAGAACACGGCTGGTATGACAAGCGCTTCATGTACGAACCGTCGCTGCGGGTGCCGCTGCTGGTGCGCTGCCCGGGCCTGGGGGCGCGGGAACGGGTGGAAGACCGCTTCGCGCAGAATATCGATTTCGCTCCCACCATCCTGGACTTGGCCGGCGTCCGTATTCCCGAGTGGATGCAAGGCCGCAGCCTGCGGCCCCTTCTGGAGGGCGGGCCGGCGCGGGAATGGCGGCGGTCCATCTACTACACCTATTACGAGAACTCCTGGGCGCTGCTGGGAGGGAAGGGCCGCGAGGCCTTGAGCGATCCGAGCTTCCAGTACTTCACCGCCCACCGCGTCTCGCCCCATCGCGGCGTGCGAACGGAGCGGCACAAGCTGATCCACTACTACGGCGAGGGCGATTACTGGGAGTTGTTTGATCTCAAGAACGACCCGCATGAACTAAGTAACCTGTACGGGACCGGCGCTTCGGCCGGGCTGGTCCGGCAGTTGAAGGATGAACTCCAGCGCCTGCGGCGGCTGTACCGGGATTCGAGTACCGAGGGATAGCTGAAGCACCGCAAGCGCAGGACGGCGGAGACGGCTCCCCCGAACTGTACAGGAGTTTACGAATTTAATACTCTCTTAACACAAGATCCTGACCGTTGATATATAATGCCGCCACCCTTACCTCCGGGGTTTGGGGGAAGGCTTCGAGGGTGGCAGCGCCGCAAAAGCCGGATGCGGCGTCTGCCGGATACGGGGATCCGGCACATCAAAGGGAGCAGGGATGTGAACAGAAGAACTATCTCGCTGCTGATTTCACTGTGTGTTTTCGCCGCT
>JADZAF010000025.1 GCA_020852755.1 Bryobacterales bacterium | reverse complement strand
GCAGCAACGCACAATCGGCGCCGTCATTCTGGCAGCCGCCCTGCTGCTGCCGGCCTGCCGGCAGCAGGGCAAGCGCGTGGTGGGCCTGATTCCCAAGGGCGCGACCCAGGTGTTCTGGCAGGCGGTGCACGCGGGCGGCGTCAAGGCCGCGCGGGAGTTCGACCTGGAAGTGCTGTGGAACGCTCCTCCGCTGGAATCGGACAGCAGCCGCCAGGTGGCCATTGTGGACGCCATGATCAACCGCGGCGTGGACGGCATCGCCGTGGCGCCGGTGGACCGCACGGCGCTAGTGGGGGTGGTGCACCGGGCCATCGATCAGGGCATCCCCACGGTGGTCTTCGATTCCGGCCTCGACTCCTCCCGGACGACGTCCTACATCGCCACGGACAATCGGGAGGGTGGAAGGATGGCCGCGGGCCGGCTGGGCCAGGTTCTGGGAGGCAAAGGCAAGATCCTGATCATCAGTGACGGGCCGGCCAGCGCCTCCACCATGCAGCGCGTGGCGGGTTTTCAGGAGCGGGCCAAAGAGTCCTTTCCCGGGCTCGAGCTGCTGCCCGTGCAGTTCGTGATGGCGGACCGGGCCAAGGCGCGCGCCGTGACGGAGAATGTATTGACCGCGCATCCGGACCTGGGAGGCATCTTCGCCGATCACGAGAACGCCGCCGGCGGCGCCGTGCTGGCGCTCAAGTCCCGCCGGAACCGCGCGGTGAAACTCGTGGGCTTCGACGCTTCCGAGCAGTTGATCACGGACCTCAAGGAGGGCTGGTTCGACTCGCTGATCGTGCAGAACCCGTTTCGCATGGGGTATGAATCGGTCCGCGCGCTGGGCCTCGTATTGTCGGGAAAGCAGCCCGCGCGGCAGATCGACACCGGCAGCACCGTGGTGCTGCGCCAGGATCTGGATAGACCGGAAGTCCGCGGGCTGCTCTATCCCGACCTGGAAAGCTACCTGGGGCCGGGCGCGTCCGGCCGCTGAGCCGTTTCCGAACGGGGATCTACAGAGCCCGCAGCCTCCGCACCAACTGCGGCAGGATGTCGTAGCGGCTCAGCTTGACGCCGCAGGCCCCGCCGCCGGGCCGGATCTCGACGAACTCCGGCAGGGGCGAGAGGCCAAAGCGGCGGTAGAAAGCCGCGCTGATGAAGCGCTTGACCTGCGCGGCGCTCGCCGCCTGGGCGTCCACGTGCACCTGGAAGTAGTCGCCCTGTCCCGCCGCGTTGACGCGTACAGCCACGGCATCCGGACCGAAGGCCCGCTTGAGCATGGCTTCCGCAAGATCGATGAGGGCCAGACCGCGGAAGAAGTTGGACCCTTCCAGGCAATCGAAGCGGGGCGGCTCAGGGCCCGACAACGCGGCGTCGTCCAGGCCCCGGTTATGATCGAACGGAGTGGCGCCGAAGCGATCCAGCCACAGATTCATGCGCTCCGGGCCGGTGACGCGGCGCTCCCAATCGAACTCGCCCAGCATGGCTTCCCGCGAGGGCAGGCGCTCCGGGTCAATGCTCACGCAGCGGTCGCCCCGCTGCGACAGGGTGACATACCGGATCCAATGCTCCGGCTCGTGGATGAGCCGGAAGTTCTTGGCCACCTCTGCGAAGAGATAGGCCAGCATGGCCCGCAGCGGAACGCCCTTTTCGGTGATTACCGTTCCGTCCCGCAGCCCGCGCCGCATCACCGGGTCGCGCCAGCCCGCGAATATCGCCGCCAGCGCCGCGTCGGCCTTTCTTTCCGCCTGGCCGGCGTCCAGGCCCTGGGACTCCATGAGCTGCTCGATGTACCAGCCGCGGTTTTCCAGGGCCCGCTCGCGCAGTTCCTCCCGGGGGGCAAGCAGCGGCGTCTGGCGCAGCACCGAAGCGATCCAGCAGCGGTTCTCCTTGCTCAGTCTGCCCGTCGAAACCAGGTCGTCTTCGATCCGCTTGAAGAAGTCGGTGGAAAAGGGCAGCCGCACCAGGATGGCGGCCAGCTCGGCCGCTTTTCCCGTCATTTTGCGCGTCTCGCTGGTGGTGAGCGCGCCGTCTCCGGGCGCCTCCGCGTAGGCTCCCCACGACCAGCGCCAGGCGCTGCGGTCCCGCTCGGCGGTGTACGGGAAGAGGATTTGAAACCGGTCGGCCGGCACCGGGTAGGTTCCGATCACCCGGTAGTTGTCGCGCGGGTTGGAAGAGATCAACGTGCCCTGGCCCGCCTTGCCCTTCTGTTCGGTGGCCTGGTCCAGGGACCCGGCGCGGACGCCCGTGCCGTACTCGGCCTGGCAAGCCAGGTGCACCAGAATGTCGGCGGGGATTTCGAGGTCGTACAGCGCGTTGATGGCGTTCTCCGTGGCGACGGTCACGGCCGAGGAACTGGAGAAACCGCCCTGCGGGATGCTGCCGGTGGAAACCAGCCGCAGGCCTTTGAAATGGCCGCGGCCCAGGCATTCCTGCACACGGGCTCCCAGGTTCCCCGCGCGCAGGGTGCGCAGCGAGGCGATGGCGTTGTCCACCAGGGCGAAAGGGCGCCTCATGTTGTTGCCCACCCACAGGGAGGGCGGCGGCAGGGGGCGGCCGCGCTTGCGGCGCGCCTCGAGTTCCTCATCGTCAAAATAGCCCAGCGAGAGCAGCAGGGTCTCGCTCATGCGGGTTCCGAACTCTTCATAGGAGTGGAGGTCCGCAATGTCCTCCCCGGGGTAGAGGATTTCGTGGTCGGCGGGAAGGTGGTTTACACTTTCGCGGTACCGCGGGTTGATGGGAAACAGATGGATGCGCCCGTCGTCGGCCCCCTGCACGAGCAGGACAATCTGCTCTTCGCCGGCCTCCTCGCCCGCCCCGATGGGCATCTGCCAGGCGGGACCGTAGAACCGGACCATGTCGGGGTGCATGAAGGCGATGCGCAGGCGCCCGCCCGAGATGCCGATAGCCACCGGCCGCCCGGGTTCGAAGCCCAGCTTCTCCCGGCGGGCCGCGGCCAGGAGTTCCTCCAACTGCCGGGCGATGGAGGCCAGCTGGCCCGGAGGCCTTCCCGACGCAATCGCGCGTGCCGCCTCCTCCAGTTCCAGGTCCTCCGGAAACAGCAGTTCGGGCGCGGAGGCCAGGATGCCTTCGAGCAGCGCCAGGTCGAGCGGCTGCGTCACGTCGGCGCACAGCAGGTCGTATTCGGGGTCCGCCACCGTGGTGGTGACCGTGCGTATTTCCCCGCCCTCGCGGCTGATCCTCTCGATCACGTCCGTGAGATAGTACTGTCCCTGGGCGTTGGCGTTGTCCAGGCTGCGCAGATGGCGGTCCAGCGCCGCGGCCCGGATCACGTAGAGCGGGCAGTTGCCCTCGGTCACATCCAGCAAGGCCTGGCGGGAGACAGGGTCTTCCTCCCTCAGGATGTCGCGCTCCTCGAAGATGCGCAGCACCCGCCGGCTTTCGTCCCGCACCACGCGGCCCTTGCCGCGGTTCTTGGGCGGCTCGTATTCCGCGGTGAGGAAGGTGAGGGCCGCTTCGCGCGGCCCGGCCCGGTGGGTTTCGCAGATGTGGCGGAAGACCGAGGGCGGAACGATGCGGTCGCCCATGGTGACGACCACCAGCGGGTTGGCCTCCGCCAGGCCGGCAACGCTGAAAGCTTCATAGGCCGCGAAGGCGGTGCCTCCGGCGGGATTGTCGGAAAGCACGTAGATGTTGTCCTCGCCAAGAGCGGCGGCCACCTCCTCATGGCGGTAGCCGACCAGGCAGATGGAAGGCGCCGCGCTGACCCGCCGGAAGGCGTCGATCGAATGCCGTGCCAGCGGAGTGCCGCTTACCGGCTGGATGCACTTGGGGTCGCGCCCGAAGCGCGTGCCCTTGCCGGCCGCGAGAATCAACAGCACGATCGATTCCGGCGTGATGCCGCCGTGGAGGGAAAGGGCGGATGGATTCAGAATCTTGTCGGGACTCAGCTTGGCCGCTTCGCTCAGCCGCAACGCCCCGGTCGGTTCCGCTTGTGCCACGTATCTACGTTAGCGGATTCGGGCGGGGCTGGGAGGGATCGCCTGGGTTTTCCCTGTGCCCCCGTGCCTCGGTGGTTGATATGTTGTTAGGGAGGCAAGGTATGAAGCGATACGTTCTTCTTCTCGCACTGATTCTTGCAGCCGGTCCGCCGCCGGCTGGCGCGGCGGCACAGGACGAGGCCGCCAGGGCCGAGAAAGCCTGGGCCGCGGCGGTGGTCGCGGGCGACCAGGCCACGCTCGACCGCATCCTGGCCGAGGGCCTGATCTACACCCATTCGAGCGGGCTGGTGGAGGACCGGAGCGTTTACTTCGGCAAGCTCAAGTCCGGCGCGCTCAAATACGAGGCGATCGAGCACGAGAGCATCACGGTGAAGCCCTACGGCAACACCGCCATCGTCCACTCCAAGGCCCGCATGCGCGGCGTCTCCGACGGGAAGCCGTTCAACGTGTACTCGGTCATGACCCATACGTGGGTGAAACAGGGCGGGGTGTGGAAACTGGCCGCCCACCAGGCGACGAGACTGCCGTAGGCCCTATCGCTTTTTCGCCGGCGCGAGTGCTGACCCGTTCAAAGGGTAAGAGGCCGCAACATCGATCCCTTATTGACGGCCTGCCGTTTGGGCGAAATGCATCAGGCGGCCAACCATTTTGGCGAACCAGGCTGGAACCGGGGAGAACCCCACGAGCAACCACAGGATGAGGACTACCGCCGCCGCAGCGACCATCAGGACGCTCGCGGCTTTGGTCAACCTGGGGTTGTGAACCATACCCCCAATGATCTGCAGCGCAATGAGAGCGATGAAGACGGACAGCAGGATGTTCGGGTACATGATTCTCCAGACATTCTACTCCGCAGGTCGGTTTTCAAACCCGGGTTGGACGAAAAGGGAAGCAGGCCGCCGGACTGGAGCTCAGTCAGTGGCTCGGGTTGCGGACGGGAAAAAGCCAAACTGAACAATAACTACTTTGTTTTCATGGAGCTGGCGGAGGGATTTGAACCCCCGACCCTCTGATTACAAATCAGATGCTCTACCAGCTGAGCTACGCCAGCGCGCGTGGGGTGGCGATGGAGCGGGAGACGGGAATCGAACCCGCAACCAACAGCTTGGAAGGCTGTGACTCTACCATTGAGTTACTCCCGCCCGGCCTCCTCCATTGTAGCCGATGCGAGAGCCGGCGCGGGGCTCTTCCCCGGACCGCTATACTCGTCGGCATGGACGTTTTCGGCTCTCTTCCGGCCGGGCGGCGTTTCCCCCGCCGCCTGCTGCTCGCCTCCGCCCTGGCGCCCGGCTTCGGGCTGCGCGGCGCCGCGGCCCCCAAGCGGATCCTGATCCTGGGCGGCACCGGGTTTCTGGGCCCCGCCACCGTGGAAGCCGCACGCGCCCGAGGGCACCGCCTCACCCTTTTCAACCGCGGCCGGACCCGGCCGGGCCTGTTCCCCGACATCGAAAAACTCCAGGGTGATCGCGACCCCAGGAAGGGCGACGGCTTGAAGGCCCTGGAAGGCCGCCAGTGGGACGTGGTCATCGACAACTCCGGCTACTACCCGCGCATGGTCGCGGCCTCGGCGCGCCTGCTGGCGCCCCACGTCCGGCGCTACATCTTCATCTCCACCGAGTCGGTCTACGCGGAGAACAACCGCGAGGGTCTGGACGAAACCGACAAGCTGGCCGCCATGCCGGATCCCGCCTCGGAGAGTATGGGGCCCAACTTCGAGTACTACGGCGCTCTGAAGGCGCTGTGCGAGCAGGCGGCCGAGGAGGCCATGCCCGGCCGGGTGTCTGTGGTGCGTCCGGGCTACATCGTGGGCCCCGACGATCCCACCGGCCGCTTCACCTACTGGCCGGTTCGAGTGGACCGGGGCGGCGAAGTGCTGGCGCCGGGCGAGCCCAGCGATCCAGTGCAGTTCATCGACGTTCGCGACCTCGGCGCCTGGCTCGTCCACCTGGCCGAGCAGGGCATCACCGGAATCTTCAACGCCGCGGGACCCGCGCGCCGGCTGGCCATGGACGAGTTCCTCCAATCCTGCCGGAAAGCCACACCGCGGAAGAGCACCCTGACCTGGGTAAGCGCCGATTTCCTGGAGCAGCAGAAGCTGGAACTGCCCATCTGGGCGCCTTACCGGGGCGATACCCGGGGCTTCCATACCCGCAGCGCGGCCCGAGCCATCCGGGCGGGCCTGCGCTTCCGGCCCCACGCCGAAACCGTCCGCGATACGCTGGCCTGGTACAAGACGCAGCAGGAGGGAGGCCGCACCCGCCTGGCGGGCCCCACGGCGGAGCAGGAGGCCGCCGCGCTGGCCGCCTGGCACAAGAGCCAGGCGAAAGGCTGACCGGCGCTGTCCGCTATCGGATACCATATTCCCCATGCTGGACCGCCGCTCTTTCGTATTCGGCGCGCTTTTCGCTCCCATTCCCACCCGCAAAGGCAAAGTCGTCAAGCTCTTCAAATCGCCGGACGGATACCCCAACGGGCTTGAGGCTACCCCCGAGGGACTCTGGGTGGGCGAACAAATCACGGACCGGGCCTACCTGCTGGACTGGAAGACGGGCGAGGTCCTGAAGAAGGTGGAGACCGAGTCGTCCAACACCAGCGGCATTGCTTACGGAGGCGGCTACCTTTGGATGGCCGCGAATGGCCGCGCCTTGGGGCGTTTGAACCGGCCGGCCGACGCCGCCGCGGGTCGCATCCTCAAGGTGGATCCGGAGACCGGCCGCACGGTGGGCCGCTACGCCGTGCCGGACGGCGGCGGCGTGCACGGCATCCTGTACGTGGATGACACGCTCTGGATCACCTGCTTCAAGTGGAACACGCTCTGCCAGGTGGATGCCGCCACCTTCAAGGTGAAGCACCAGATCCCTCTGCACCTGCCGCGCGCGCACGGCCTGGCCTGGGATCCGCCCGGCATCTGGGTCACCCACACCAGCGATTACATCGTCCAGAAGCTGGACCTCAAGGACGGCCGCGTGCTGGAGCAGATCGTCCTCGACCGCACCGATCCGGACCCGCACGGCATGGACATGTACCAGGGCCGCATGTACTACTGCGATGCGGGAATCTCGCCCGGAGCCATGGCCAGCGGCAGCCCCTCGGCGGGCTACATCTGCCGGCTGGACCGGTAAAGCGGGTCAGTCCTTCCTCAGCAGCGAAATCGTGTAGGTTTCGCCCAGCCAGGCGGGCTCGCGGCGAACCACGCGCAGCCCGGTGCCGGCCAGGATGGGACCCAGTTTGCGCGTGATGTCGGTGACCAGGGGCGCGGTCACGAGGTTGATCAAACGGCGCAGCAGCGTGGCGTGCCCGCTTTCCTTCACGAACTTGTCGAAGACCACCGCGCGCCCGCCGGGCCGTAGCACGCGGGCGGCTTCGCGGGCGCAGGCCGCCGGATCGGGGACCACCGCCAGGACCAGGTGCAGGACCACGGCATCGAAAACGCCGCCGGGGAACCCAAGCCGCTGGCCGTCCATGACCGCAGTGCCCACCGGCAGGTTCAATGAGCGCCCCCGGGCGGCCGCTCTCCGCGCCATGGCCGGGGTCACATCGATCGCCGCAACCCGGGGCCCGCGCGGCATCCAATCCAGGTCGATGCCGGGGCCGCAGCCCAGGATGAGGATCCGCTCTTCCGGGCGCGGGTCCAGCAGTTCGATTGACCGCCGCCGCTGGCGCGGCAGCGTCACCGTTCGCTCGTAAAGCGGAGCCCAGAGGGTATAGCGGAGCTGGTTCCACCGCATCTCAGAACCGGTAGGTCAGCTCCGCGTAGGCAAGCTGCGCGTCATGGCCGGAGGGGTAGACGAATTTCATCACGTCCCCGCCCTGCGCGTTGGCGTAATAGCCGGTGACGGAGAGGTGCGGATTCACCTGGTAATCGGCGCTGAGATCGAACAGCGTGGCCAGGCCCCGCCGCCCGCCGCCTGACCGGCCGGTATAGCCGAAGGTCCAGGGCTGGAAAGCGCCGCCACCCTGGTACCAGAGGTCGCTGCGGCTGGCCAGGGAGAGCGAATGCACTTCGGCCCGCAGGGTGAGGCGCGCGTGCGGGCGCAGGATCGCCTGGCCGAAGGCGTCGCGGTTGTTCATCAGGTTGTAGAAAGGGAAGCGGGCCAGCCAGCGCGGGGTGGGCAGAAGCTGAAAGAAGGTGTCGTGGCTGCTGTCCAGAGGATCGCCGTCACCGCTCCCGTAGAAGTAGCCGCCGCGCAGCCAGGGGCGGAGCCGGGGGAGGCCGGGCGGCTGGTACCCCGCCTCGGCCGCCAGGGCCCCCGCGCCGTGGTCCAGCGTCCCCCAGGATCCGGCCTGCAAAGCGCCCCAGAACATCAGGTCCACGGTTCCCGCCCCGGTTTCGAAGGCGTGCAGGTAGTTCCCGCCCCCGGTGCCCAGGCGCACGCTTTGCGCGAGGTCGGCGCGGCGCAGGGCCAGGGGACGGTTGTCGGTCTTCAGCACGTCGCGGTAGTCGTCGTACCAGATGCCGAACAGGCGCAGCTCGCCCGCGCTCCTCCCGGTCCCCAGCTGCCGGGTGAAAGCGCCGTAGACGACGGCGATATCCAGTTCGCCCCAGCCATCCACCTGAAACACCCCGCGGGTGGGCCGCGCGGCCATCACGGTCAGGTTGTTGCGCGCGGTGTTGTAGGCGTAGTGGGCCCCGTCGAAGCTGCGGCCCACGTGCGACCAGGCGAAGTTGCCGAGCAGGCGGTGGGCGATGCGATCGCGTTTCACCGCTGCCAGCGTCGGGTTGGAAGGCGCCGCTTCGGCGCCCTCGATGAACTCCAGGCGGCCCAGGCGCAGGGAGTGCGCGGCTCCGCCTCCCAGGTTCTTGAAGCGTACAAAGCCCTGTTTCAGGAAGGGCAGCGCGGCGTTGCGGGAGCGGCTGTTGGCCACATAGTACGTGGCGCCCAGCCCGAGCTGGCCCTGGTCACCGGGCGCGACGGCATCGTCCGGCAGGCCCAGCAGAACGGGCAGCGCCACCTCCACCTGCCAGTCCAGCGGCCTGGTCTGCTGCCCCAGGGAGACGCGCAGCAGCGAGCCCGAAAAGGCATAGGTGTTATTGGCGCGGCCTTCAAACCAGTCCCAGGCCTCCAGGCGGGTGCGCAGCGAGCCGCTCAAGGTCAGGGGGCCGATCCGTTGGGGTGCGGGCGGGGCCTGGCACAGGGCGCAGAAATTGAGAAACAGCGGCAGCCAGACGAGTTTCAGGTCCATTTGGTGCTTTCCCTCACAGAGCGCGATCGGAGTCGCGTGCTACTATATCCTCGCATGACTCGAACACCCGTGGGCAGGTCCGCAAGAGGCGCCGCCGCTCCCGTGCTGCTGGCAGTGATTCTGGGCCTGTTCCTGGGCATCGGACTCTATACGTTCGGCTACGCGCGGGGCGCTTCCTATCTGACCGATAACCCCGCCTCCTGCGCCAACTGCCACGTGATGCGGGAACAGTACGAAAGCTGGATGAAATCGAGCCACGGCAAGGTGGCGGTCTGTAACGATTGCCACACGCCCCCCGGACTGGCGGCCAAGTACACCACCAAGGCCGTCAACGGGTTCTTCCATTCGCTGGCCTTCACCTCGGGGCGCTTTCCGGATGAAATCGCCATCACGGAGAGGAATTTCCGGGTGGCGGAGTCGGCGTGCTTGAAGTGCCACGAGGAGATCGTCACCGGCATCCGGGCGACCCGCGAGCACGGCGCGGACGTAAGCTGCATCACCTGCCATCGGACCGTGGGTCATATGTGAAAACAAGGAACCGGAGAGCATGAAGCGGAACAGATCACAGGCGGGCTGGACCACCCGCGACCTCATCGTTGCGATTGCCGTAAGCACCGTGGCCACGGTGGCCATCGTGGCCCTTCTGGTCAACATTTTCGAGCGCAAGCAGGAAGCGCGGAACCCGTTCTTCCGGGTGGTTGAGTTGACCGACACCACCGACGACCCGGCGGCCTGGGGCAAGAATTTCCCGCTGCAGTACGACGCCTACCAGCGGACCGTGGATCAGGAGCGCACCCGCTACGGCGGCTCGGAGGCCCTGCGCCACCTGCCCAGCAAGGTGGACCCCCGCGGCACGCTGGCGCAGAACAAGCTGGAGGGCGATCCGCGCCTGAAGACCATGTGGGCGGGTTACGCGTTCGCTACCGACTTCCGCGAAGAGCGGGGCCACGCCTACATGCTGGTGGACCAGCGCTTCACGCGCCGGGTGCTGGAATTCAAACAGCCCGGCACCTGCCTGAACTGCCACGCCTCCACGTACGTGGCCATGCTCAAGGCCGGCGGGGGCGACCTGTTCAAGGGCTTCGAGAAGATCAACCAGATGAGCTATGCAGACGCCACCAGGCTGGTGCAGCACCCGGTGGCCTGCATCGATTGCCACGATCCGCAGAACATGCGCCTGCGGGTGACCCGGCCGGCTTTCATGGAGGGCATCAGGGCTTATAAAGCGGCGCAGGGAATCCAGGATTACGACGTCAACCGGCAGGCCACCGCCCAGGAGATGCGCTCCTACGTGTGCGGCCAGTGCCACGTCGAGTATTACTTCAAGGGACCCGAGAAGCGCCTGGTCTTTCCCTGGAGCAAGGGATTGAAGGTGGACGACGCCCTGGCCTACTACGACGAGGTGGACCACAAGGACTGGGTGCATGCCGAGACCGGCGCTCCGGCGCTGAAGGCGCAGCACCCCGAGTTCGAGATGTTCAACCAGGGCGTGCACGCGCGCTCGGGCGTGGCCTGCGCGGACTGCCACATGCCGTATAAGCGCGAAGGCGGACTGAAGATCAGCGATCATCACGTGCGCAGCCCGCTGCTGAACATCAACCGCGCCTGCCAGAGCTGCCATCACTTTTCCGAAGAGGAATTGAAGAACCGGGCGGAATCGATCCAGGCCCGCTTCGGCTACGCGCGCGATGTAGCCATGGACGCGCTGATGGAGTTGATCGCCGACATCAGGCAGGCCCGGGAAGCGGGCAAGTCCGACGCGGAGTTGAAGGCGCCCCGCGATTTCCAGCGCAAGGCCCAGTTCTACGTGGACTACGTGGAGGCGGAGAACTCCATGGGCTTCCACGCTTCGGGAGAAGTGCTGCGCATCCTCACCGACGCGGTGGATTTCGTGCGCAAGGGACAGTTGGCGCTGCGGGGAGTGACGCCGTCCGCGAAGAGGCCGGCCTCGCCGGAACAGCGCAACCCCAACGACAAGCGCAGGCCGGGATAGCAGGCGGCGCCGCTCTCCCTTTGGCCCGTCGTGGACGGGCGGGGACGGTCTGTTTTGTTACCGATGTCGCCGGTCCGCACCGGGCGGGGCGCCCATTCCATTTCGCCTCGCCTTGTCACTCCAGCCGGATGACCGCCGCGTTGCGGTCTTCCACTGTCACCTGCAGGGTACGCCCCATCGCCACCACCTTCTGCTGCTGCCACAGGTCGCTCGCCGCACCAACCGCCGGATGTTTTGCGGACAGGGCGACGACCACGCTGCGCGGCGTCCGCGAGGGGTTCACCACCCAGAGGTAAGCGCCGCCTGCGCCGGTATGCAGCCGCGCCTTCACCTCCGGCGTGCTCGCCTTCACCTGCTGCTCAATCCCCGCCCAGGCCAGCAACCGGAGAAAGAACCCGCGCGTCTCCGGCCCGTGATGCAGGAAGTAGCCGGCGCCGGGAAAGGTCCCGATCAGGAGCGTGCGGCCCTTGCCGAAGCGGTTCTCCACGGCCGCGGCACGGCCGTTATCGTATTTCCCGGCGGCTGTGCCGCCCGAAGGAACATATTCCTGCCGGAAAAAACGTCCGTGGATGCGGGTCCCGGATACCGTCAGAGTCAGGTTATCGAGTAAGTCGGGAGTAAATTCGACGTAACTCTCCCGCGCGCCGAACAGCTTGTCCAGGCCGAAGCCGGGCTGAACCGTGCCCGCCTTTCCCCGGTTGCCGAAGTAACCCGGCAGGCCCTCGCTGATCAGCCGTCCGCCGCCCTCCACATAGGCGATCAGCCTGGCCGCCGTCTCCGCCTTCAGCATCACCGGATACGGCAGGTAGACGGCCGGATACTCGCGTATGGCGTCGATGTGCACCCAATCGGCTTGAATATTCGAATCGAAAAAGGCCTGGTACGCGCCCCGCGCGGACTGGGCGTAGTGAGCCGTGCTGCCCTGCTGCACGTAGTTGAAGATTTCGGACTCCGGCACGAAGACGATGCCGATATCGCCCTTCACCGGGCGGGACTTCCAGATGCCGGGATGGGCGTTGGCCCAGCGCGCCACCCGGCCCGCCATTTCCGCCCGCGGGGTAACGGAGCCGTCCATGCCGAAGGCGCCGAAAGCGCCGAACAGGGGGCCATCCAGCAGGGGGCGCCAGCGCGGGTAGAGGATGCCGGTGGCGCCGCCCGCGCAGGAGACCAGGTTCCACAACCGCACGTCTTTTTCATCGGTGATGCGGCCGTCCTCGCGCGGCCGCCCGGTCACCTGGGGCTGCATCCACAGCGGGCCAGCCTGGGCCTCGGCGTGCCAGAAGGGCTTGCCGCGCGCCCCGGCCCGCGCCAGGTCCACGGCGTGGAACTGCTTCCACGGCTCGCTGCCCTTGCGCGACGCCACCCAGGTGAATCCCCAGGTCTGGACCTCGCGAGCCGAGCGCCATTCATCGTTGGCCGAGGAAGGAAGGGCCTCGAGCGTTCCGGCCACGCCGTGAGCGGTGATCCGGCTCTTCGCGTCCAGGCGCCGGAACAGCTCCGCGCGCCACCTCAGAAGCCGGAAGGCGTTGTCGATGCGGAACTCCAGCCAGTCCAGGCTCTCGGGGTATCCGGCGAAGTTGCGGGGCGGATGCACGAACTCCCAGGACGGGTAGCTGTAGCGATACCAGGCGCGGCCCAGCGCTTCCACGCTTCCATAGCGGGCGCGCAGCCATTCACGGAACTTCCGCTGCGTGGCCTGGCAGTAGCAGTACATCTTCTGCGGACTGCCGCCGTTGTAGGAGTGTTCGTTCCAGAGGTCGTAGCCCAGCAGGGCGGGATGGCCGCGGTAGCGTTCGACCAGGGCCGTGAGAAACCGCGCCGCGCGCTCCCTCACGTCCTCGTTGTCCAGGCAGAGACCGGGAAAGCCGCCGGTGGCGCTGCTGCCTGAAACGCCGCTGTAGACCACGCTGTCGTCGCTGGCGTGAAAGCGGGCGTGCGGATAGCGGTCGAACATCCATTCCGGCGCGGCAGTGATCATCTCGGCGATCACCACCCTGATGCCGTTGCGCGCCGCCAGGTCCATCATGCGGTCGTAATCGGCCCAGTCGTACCTGTCCGGCGCGATTTCGATGGCCGACCACAGGAACCAGTGGCGGAAGGTGTTCATCCCCATCCGGGCGGCGGTCTGGTGATCGCGGGCCCAGTCCCGCTCGGGCGGATTGGACTTGCGGAAGTAGACCGCGCCGTAGGGAAAGACCGGCTCCTCGGCCGCCAGGGCTGGCAGCAGGAGTGAGAGCGCAATCAGCGCGGCCTCGCGAATCAACCGATTCTCACCAGGTCCCAGGGCTTGCGGTAGGGACGGAACAGCAGAGCATTGGCCTCCGCGTCGCCCGGGAAGTTCTCGCCGGCCGCGTCCCACTTCAGCTTCCGGCCGGTCCTGGCGGCGATGTTGCCGAGCAGCGGAGCGATGGTGGAGCGGCAGCCCACGTCGATATCGGCGAAGGGCTTCTTCCGCGACCGGACGTTGTCCACGAAGATCCTGCAGTGCAGCGGGGTGGGCTCGTCCTCGTTCATCTGGAACTTCTTCATGCGCGGCTCCCACACCTGGCCGCGCCGCGCCACGCCTTCCGCCTTGGGCTCGGGATACAGTTCCATGCCGATGCGGTCCACGAAGAGCGCGGCCTCCGTGCCGTAGAAGGCCATGCCGTGCGGGCGGTCTTCCGGGCCGCGCGCGCCGTAGTACCGCATGCCGGCCGCACGGCCGCCGAGTCCGTGCGAGTTCACCGTGCAGCACTCGTAGCTCAGGATGAAACCCGGGTATTCGTAGGTGGCCTGGTGGATGTCGGGAAGATCGCCCATGCGAACTGTCTGAAAGCGGCCCCAGGAGGAGGAGACGGTGAGCGGCGCGTCGACGCCCATGATCTGGTGCACGCTGTCGAAGCGGTGCATGCCGTAATCCGAAATCAGGCCGTTGGTGTACGCCATGAAGTTGCGGTAGCTCAGCCGGTCGGGATTGAAGGGAACCTTGGGTGCGGGACCGAGCCAGAAGTCCCAGTCCAAACCGGGAGGCGCGGGGGCGTCCGGCTGGGGGCGCCGCTTACCCATGTTCAGGTAGTTCCAGACGCGCACGAAGTAGACCTCGCCGATCCGCCCGCTGCGGATGATGCGGGACGCCTCGGCGATGTGATCCGCGGCGCGGTGCTGGGTGCCGATCTGCAGGATCCGCTCGTGCCGCCGTACCGCCTCCCGAATAGGCTTGGCCTCGCGGATGCTGTACATGACCGGCTTTTCCAGGTAGATGTCCTTGCCGGCCTGGCAAGCCAGGATGGTCATGATGGCGTGCCAGTGGTCGGGCGTGGCGATCACCACCGCGTCCACGTCCCGGGCTTCCAGCAGCTGCCGGAAATCGGCGTATGTCCTGGCGGCGGGCGCCCATTGCCTGGCCCGGTTCAGCCTCTCCTGGATCACGTCGCAGAGCGCGGTGATCTCCACCCCGCTCGGCGCCTGCAGGCGGGGGTCCAGCTTTCCCTCGTGGTAATTGTCGGGCGCGACGGCCCGGATGTCGTCCGGCGTCCCGCGGATCAGCCGCGCGTCGAGGCTGCCGCGCCCGCCGCATCCGATGAGTCCGATGTTCACCCGGCTATTGGCGCCTGCCACCCGGCTGAACGAAGCCGCGGTCCAGGCGGCGCCATGCAGGAATGTGCGACGCTCCATGATGCTCCCTGTAAGTTAAATGTTCCCTGTAAGTTGAAGGCCGCGCTTATCGCAGCGCGAGCGTAAACGTTCCGAAATACCCGGTCATCTCGGGATGTTCCCGCTTCCACTTGTGGTTGAATTCGTCTCCCGAGTAAGTGGCCTGCAGGGTAGTGCCTATGCTCGACTCCCGCAGCGGGATGAAAGGATCGAACCAAAGCGTGGCTCCCTGCATGCCGTCCTGGTCGGGCTTCGCCTTGCGCATCTCCAGCCGCACCACGTCGCCGATGCGCAGGGCGGCCCGCTCGTCCTCCCGCTGAAACTCGATGGGCATCACCTGGACGCTCACCACCTCGCCGAGCAGCGCGCCGTACTTCTCGCGCAGCAGCGCTTCGGCGGCCCTGCGCTCGGCCGGGCCGGCCGCGGCATCGAAAGCCAGCACGCTTCTGCGCGCCGCCTTGCCCATGCTGAGCGTCCTTTCGCCGACGATTACCGCCGCCATTTTAACCCCGTTCAGCGGTGTGCCCCGGTATTCGCCCGAGCGTACGTGCCAGGCCAGCACGGCCTCCTTGCCGGCGGTCTGGCTCTCTCCGGACCATTCGCAGTAGCAGCCGTAGACGTGGTTGGAACGGTCCTCGATGTAATCGCCCTGGATGACGGAAGTCTGCGCGGCAGCCAGTCCTGCCGCGAGCAGCAAAATGGATGCGCCGGTGCCACCAATCTGCATGGACTCAACACCTCCGTCCCCTACTGTAGCACCGGGAGTTTACCCTCCGAAATTACCGGATCAGGGGCGTCAGGACCAGGCTGCGGATTTCCACGGGACCGTGATCGCCCTGGATGGTGATGGGGCCGGGTTCGGCCTCGTTCGGGTCGGTGGCCACGGCGGTCAGTCCTTCCACCTCGCCCTTGTCGATCACCGTGGTTCCGTTCAGCACCACGGTGACCTGGCGGCCCACCAGGCGTATTTCGAACGTCTGCCACTCGCCCGGTTTCCGGCTGGCGTTCACGCGTGGCGCGATGCGGCTGTACAACGCGCCGTTGGTATGCGTGTTGGGCGCCCGCCCGTAGTCGTCCAGAATCTGCACTTCGTAGCGACCTCGCAGGCCGATGCCGCTGTTGCTGCGCTCGCCCAGGCGGTACTCGACGTGCAGCTTGAAGTTCCAGAATCTGTCAACGGTCTGCAGATTGTTGGCTCCGGCCACGTTGGTCATGAGCCCGTCCCTGACCGTCCAGCCCAGTTCCTTGCCGGCTACGACGGGCTTCCAGCCCGAGAGGTCCTTGCCGTTGAACAAGCGAACCGGGGCGCCTTCACGCCAGGAGCCGTCGTCGCGGTCCGGGATCGCCGGGGCGCGCGTTCCGGCCCACTGCAGTTTCTGCGCGCCGGCCTCGAAAGTACCCTGCAGCCTGCCGCCCGCCAGGCGGGCGCGGTAGACGCCGCGGGTGGCGTCGCCGTACTTGCGGTCGAAACTGAAGCTCAGCCGGCCGTTCTTGATGACCAGGTTGGGGATGTTGTCCATGTCGCCGCCTGGCGCGCCCACGAACTTTCCGCTGGGAGCCGGAGTACCCGCGCCGTTCACTTCCAGCCACCAGGCCCGGCTTCGCGCCTCGTCGCGCACCTGGATGTTCCAGCGCCCGTTGAACTGGTCGTCCGCCGCCCAACTCAGCGAAGCGGCCAGCAATCCCATCACAACGCCAATCCGCATAAGACGCTCACTCTAGCACAAGCCGGCCGGCCCTACTTTCCCTTCCAGCAGGCCGCGCGTTTCTCGAGAAAAGCTCCGATGCCCTCCTGGGCGTCGGCAGCCAGCGAGTTCATGGTCATGATCTCCTTGGCATGAGCGTAGGCCTTGGGCTGATCCAGATCGACCTGCGTGTAAAATGCCTGCTTTCCGAGCGCGATCACCAGCCCGCTGGCCCCGGCGATGCGGCGCGCCAGCCGCACCGTTTCCAGGCGCAGCTGGCCGGAGGGAACCACCCGGTTCACCAGTCCCCACTCGGCGGCCTGCGGCGCGCCGACAGCTTCGCCGGTCAGCAGCATTTCCAGCGCCCGCTTGCGGCCGATGGAGCGGCTGAGGGCCACCATCGGCGTGGTGCAGAACAGCCCGATCCTGACGCCCGGGGTGGCGAAGGCCGCCTGCTCGGAGGCCACCGCCAGGTCGCAGGACGCCACCAGCTGGCAGCCCGCCGCGGTGGCCAGCCCCTGCACCTCGGCGATGACCGGCTGCGGAATCGACTGCAGCCTGGTCATCAACCGGGTGCACACGTCGAAGACGCGCCGGTAGCCGTTGATGTCGAGGCCCTTCATCTCTCCCAGGTCGTGGCCGGAGCAGAAGACCGGGCCCGCAGCCGCCAGAATCACGGCGCGCGTCCCGCCGTCCGCGCCGATCCCGTCCAGGCAGGCGATCAGCTCGTCCATCAGCGCCAGGGACAGCGCGTTCCGGCGGTTCGGGCGGTTGAGAGTCACGATCGCAAGATCGCCGTCCCGTTCCAGCAAGAGGTTCTCATACTGCATGCGGTTTCCCCCTGCCATGATACGATGGCCGCTCATGCCCTCCGGTTTCCCCGCCTGGCAGCAAGCCGAATTGCCGGCGCCGCCGGTCTTCCGGCTGCGCCAGTGGACCCTTCTGATCGGGCCGGGTCTGCTTATGGCGGGGGCTAACATCGGCGGGGGCGAGTGGCTCTTCGGACCCCTGGTGACCGCCCAGTACGGCGGCCGCGTCATGTGGCTGGCCACTGCCGCCATCCTGATGCAGGTGTTCTACAACCTGGGCGTCATGCGTTACGCGCTCTACTGCGGCGAGCCGATCATCGTGGGTTTCTTCCGCACACCGCCCGGCCCGCGCTTCTGGACCTTCTTTTACCTGGTAGGCGATCTCGGCGGCATCTGGCCTTACCTGGCTTCGAACGCCGCCGTGCCCCTGGCGGCGGTGATTCTCAAGCGGTTGCCCGGCCCGCAGGACGATGCCCTGGTGCGCGGGCTGGGTTACGTCATCTTCCTGGCCGCCTTCATTCCGTTGATCTTCGGCGGCAAAGTCTATAACGCGCTGGAGCGGGTGATGGTCACCAAGCTGGTGCTGGTGCTGGCCTACCTGGGCTTCATCGCGGCCGTCTGGGTGAGCTGGGACACCAAGTGGGAGATCGTCTCGGGCCTGTACCGTTTCGGCGCCCTGCCGGAGGGCGAGTTCAACTGGGCCACCCTGGCTGCCTTCGCCGCCGTGGCCGGGGCGGGCGGGCTCACCAACAGCAACTTCTCCAACTATGTGCGCGACAAGGGCTGGGGCATGGGCCCGCTGGTGGGCGCGCTGCCCAGCGCGGTGGGGGGACGCACCATCAAGCTGTCGCATACCGGCAAGGTGTTCGCTCTGACTCCGGAGAACCTGGCCCGCTGGAAGGGCTGGCTGAATCACATCCGGCGGGACCAATTACTGCTCTGGGCGCCCGGCTGCGTGGTGGGCATGGCTCTGCCGGCCATGGTTTCCTACGAGTATCTTCGAGGCGTGCGGAACGTGGAGGGGAACGCGGTGGCGGCCATGGTGGCGGGACGCCTGGCGGAGCAGCACGGAGCCGCGTTTTGGCTCCTGACACTGTTGTGCGGCTTCGCGATCCTGGCGCCCACGCAGGTTTCCAACCTGGACGGTATCAGCCGGCGATGGGCCGACGTGATCTGGACCGGCGTGCGGCGGCTGCGCGGCGTGGAAGGCAACAAGGTCAAGTACGTGTACTACTCCATCCTGGCCCTCTACGGCGTGTGGGGGCTGGTCGCGCTGCGGGTTACGCCCAACCCGCTGGTCCTGGCCATCGCCAGTGGGGTGATGATGAACATCGCCCTGGGCGTCTCCGCGCTGCACACCCTGTACGTGCTCATGGTTCTGCTGCCAAAACCTCTGCGGCCCGGCTGGGTCTTCCGCGCGGGGCTGCTCTGCTGCGGCGTTTTTTACATCGGGATCTCCACCATCGCGTTCCGGCAGCAATGGCCCAAAGTGGCCGCCTGGCTAGGCCTGTAGTCGCCGCCATTCTGGCATCCGAAGTGCTCCTCAACCCACGGAGGGACTGTCATGCAGGGTTGGATGCCTCTGCTGATTCTGATTGCCATCGTTGCCGCCGGGGTGGTTGCGTGGCTTTACATACAGAAGCAACGCAGCCTGAAGCTGCGCAGCCGCTTCGGACCCGAGTACGACCGTGCCGTGCGGACCACCGGCAGCCGGCGGCGGGCGGAAACCGATTTGGAAAAACGCGCCAGGCGCGTGGAGCATTTTCAGATCAAACCGCTGCCGCCCAGCGAGCGCGACCGCTACATCGACGCCTGGCGCATGGATCAGGCCCGCTTCGTGGATGATCCCCAGGCTTCGGTTCTGGAGGCCGACCGCCTGGTGACGGAAGTGATGCGGGCGCGCGGTTATCCGATGGCCGATTTCGACCGCCGCGCCGAGGACCTTTCGGTCGACCACCCAAGAGTCGTAGACAATTACCGGAACGCCTGTGCGATCGCCGAGAAAGCCCGGCGCGGCGATGCCGATACCGAGGAACTGCGGCGGGCCATGAAGTACTATCGCAGCCTTTTTGACGAACTGCTGGAGACCGAGGAGGTGACCCGATGAACGAACAGCACAACCTTTCCACCGACGACATCGCCGGACAAGGGCACGAGGGGCGAGAGGAGTTTTCCTCGGGCGCCGGCGCCGGCATGGCCCGCGAGGAAGCGGCGGCGCCCTTGTTTTCCGAAAAGGAAGCCGAGGGCTTCCGCAACCGCTGGAACGAGATTCAAACCGGGTTCGTGGACGAACCGCGCAAGGCGGTGGAGCAGGCCGACAGCCTGGTGGCGGAGACCATCAAGCGGCTGGCGGAAGTCTTCTCCAACGAGCGCCACAAGCTCGAGCAGCAGTGGGAGCAGGGAGAGAACGTCTCCACCGAAGACCTGCGCATCACCCTGCGCCGCTACCGCTCCTTCTTCTCCCGCCTGCTGTCGGTGTAGGCCAGGTTTCGGTGACCGGCTGCCAAACTCCGAATCCCGGGAGTTTTGTAGCCTGTCACCGAAACTCGCCTTTACGTTTTGATTTTGCGGAAGCGCTCGTAGGCTTCATCCCAGTCCGCCTGAGGACAGGGCGTGAAGGTCTCCAGCGGGAAGGACCGGCGAACCAGGGCGCGCGCTTCAGCAAGCCCCGCCAGGTCGCCGGCGCCGATGGCCTGGATCAGCACGTTCCCCGCGGCGGTAGCCTCGCCGGGACCCGCGATCACGGTCTTCCCGGTGGCGTCGGCCACGAACTGGTTCAGCACGGCGTTCTTTGACCCGCCGCCCACGATGTGGATCACGTCCAGCTTGCGGCTCAGCAGCATCTCCAGGCTCTCCAGCACCTCCCGGTAACGCAGCGCCAGGCTTTCCAGAATGGTGCGGCAGTATTCACCGGCGGTCCGGGGCGGCTTCTGGCCGCTTGCCTCGCAAAACGCCGCCAGCTTGGCGGGCATGCCGCCTGGCTCCAGGAACGCATCGGGATCGATGATAGCCGCAAACGGCCGCGCATCGGCCGCCAGAGCCGCCAGTTCGGGATAGGTGTACTCGACACCCTCCAGCGCCCAAGCCCGGCGGCACTCCTGCAGCAGCCACAGGCCGGCGATGTTCTTCAAAAACCGCACCGTGCCGCCGAAGCCGATCTCGTTGGTCAGGTTCATCTCGAGAGCCTGCTCGTTGACCACGGGCTCGTCCAGCTCCACGCCCATCAACGACCAGGTGCCCGAGCTGATGTAGCACCAGCTTCCCGTTTCGGCCGGAACGGCGGCCACGGCGGAGGCGGTGTCGTGCGAACCGGTGGCGTACACCGGGATGCCTCCGAGGTCCGGCAGCACGCACTGTCCCAGCCGCGTTCCGGGCTGCACGATCTCCGGCAGAATGCCGGCCGGCAGGCCAAGCTTCTCGAACAGCTCGGTGGACCAGCGTTTCCTGCGCGGGTCGTAGAACTGGGTGGTGCTGGCGTCGGTCAGCTCGGATTTCGCCACCCCGGTCAGCCAGTAGTTCAGTAGATCCGGCATCATCAGGAAGGTGCGGGCGGTCTCGAGGGCGGGAGCCCCGGCCAGCTTCATGGCATACAACTGGTACAGCGTGTTCAGTTGCATGAACTGGATGCCGGTGTGATCGAAAACCTGAGCGCGGGGAACCCTCTCGAAGAGCTTCTCCATCATCCCGTTGGTGCGCGGGTCGCGGTAGTGGCGCGGGTTGTCCACCAGCGCGCCGTCCTCCCCGATGAGAGCGAAGTCGACGCCCCAGGTGTCCACGCCCATACCGGCGATCTCAAGGCGCCGGTCGCGCGTGGCCACCGCAAGGCCGTTCTGGATCTCCTGCCAGAGCCGCAGCGTATCCCAGTAGAGCGCCGAGAACACGCGCACCGGGCCGTTCGGGAAGCGGTGCAACTCCTCGAGAACCAGCGAGCGGTCGCTGAGGACGCCAAGCATGGCGCGGCCGCTCTCCGCGCCCAGGTCAAAAGCCAGGTAATTCTTCATTGCCCAATCTCGATGACGATTTTGCCTACCTGATCGGCGTAGGCGGCCGCGATTTCAAATGCCAGCGGCGTCTCCTCCAGCGGCATGCGGTGCGTGACCATGCGGTCGTCAATGCGGCCCGAGGCCAACAGCTCCAGCGCGGCATGCGTGTTGTGGTTGGCGCGGCGCTGGGCGCGGATGGTCAGCTCCTTGACGATCGCCGGATAGATCTCCAGGGGAAACGGCGCGATCTCGGGAATGCCGATGAACAGCACGCTGCCGCCGGGTCGCGCCACGGCAAGGGCGGCGTTCAGGGTTTCAATGCCTCCGGCCGCTTCGAACACCACGTCCACGCCGCGCCCCCCGGTCTGGTCCTTGATGCAGGATTCGAAAGAGCGAATGTCGACCGCGCTGTCCACGCCCATTTCCCTGGCCAGCTCCAGCCGGTGGGCAACCCGGTCGGTGATGAAGATCCGGGAAGCGCCGGCAAGCCGGGCCACGGCGGCCACCAGCAGACCGATGGGGCCTGCCCCGGTCACCGCCACCGTATCACCCAGCCGCACCGGCGCCAGCTGCAGAGCGTGCAGGGCGATGGTTACCGGCTCGATCAGGGAAGCTTCGACGAAGCTCATGCTCTCCGGAATCGGCACGGCGTTCCCGGCCGGGAGCAGCGCGTACTCGCGCAGATATCCCGGCAGCTTCGGGGTGCCGGCCATCCGCACCGAGGCGCACAGATTGTGCCGCCCGGCCAGGCAGTACTCGCAGTGTCCGCAGGTGATGGCGGGCTCCAGCACGATCCTCCGGCCGGGAAGAAGTCCTTCAACTCCGGGACCCACGGCCACGATTTCCCCGGCGGGTTCGTGGCCCAGGAGGTGGGGAAAGGTGGCCCAGGCGCCGAGACATCCTCCCTCGCGAAACCAGTGCAGATCGCTGCCGCAGATGCCCACGGCGCGAAGACGGACCAGTACTTCTCCCGGCCCGGGATCGGGAGGCATGGGAATTTCACGGACTTCCAGCAGCCTCGGCGCCAGAAGGGGAACGGATCTCATGATCGTTTCGCGCCTCGCTTTGAGTTGCCAGTATAATACGCCCGGCCAGGCGCTCACCGGAGCACGCCGTATTCAGCTGAAAACGGGAAACGGCGTGCTCCCCGTTTGAGCGCCATCGGCGGGCCGGGGGCCCATGGGGCGCTCCATCGCGGGCATCTGCTATGTTGAAGCGAACGATGGGCAAAAGGTTCTTCTGGCCGGCCGTGGCCCTTCTGCTGGCCGGCATGGGCACGGTGCAAGTGCTTTCGATCCGGGAGGAAACCCAGACCTGGGACGAAGGCTTCGACATCGCGGCCGGCTACAGCTACTGGAAGACCGGCGATTTCCGCATCAACCGCGAGCATCCGCCGCTGGGCAAGTACATCAACGCCCTGCCGCTGCTTTTCATGGACCTGCGCCTGCCGCTGGAGCACCCCTCCTGGGCCGAGACCGACAACGTCGGGTTCGGAGTCGAATTCCTGTACCGCAACCGCGCGCCCGCGGAGACGATTCTGTTCCGGGCCCGGCTGATGACCATCCTGCTGACGCTGTGCCTGGGGCTGGCCGTGGCCGTCTGGACCCGCAGCCGCTTCGGACCTGCGGCCGCGCTGTTCGCGCTGCTGCTGTTTGCCTTCGATCCCAACCTGATCGCCCACGGCCGCTACGTGACCTCGGACCTGGTGGTGACGCTGTTCATGTTTCTGGCCACCATCACCTGGAGCAACTATCTGGAATCCGGGCGGCGGCGCCACCTGGTCCTGGCAGGCCTCACCTTCGGCCTGGCCGTCGTCAGCAAGTTTTCGTCCGCGCTGCTGCTGCCTATCTTCACGGCGCTGTTCGCCGCGCGCTGGCTCCAGATGTATGGGACCTCGGGCTTCCTGCGCGAAGCCTGGCGGGGCCTGAAGCATTTCGCGGTTTCGATGACGGTAGTGGCCGCGCTGAGCGCGCTGGTGGTGAGCGTGGTGTACGCGCCCGAAGCCGGCCGGCTGCTGCCCGCCACCCGCGGCGTGCGGGCCGCCGACCCCTCGATCCGGATGCTCTACGACGCCGTGGAGCAAAGGAGCAAGGCGGGCAAGGTGATGGCCTGGGCCGCACACCGCCTGGGCCTGCAGGCCCACTCCTTTCCCGTCGCCGTAGGACTGGTGGCCAACCACAATGCGATCGGTCACCAGGCGTACCTGCTCGGTCAGGTTTCCGATTTCGGATGGTGGTACTACTTCCCGGTGGTCTTTGCCGTCAAGACCCCCACCGGGGTATTGCTGGCGCTGCTGATCGCCTCCGGCCTCGGCCTGGCGCGGCTGGGGCGGGGACGCTTCCGGGAATTGCTGCGCGGCGCCCGGGCGGCGCCTGTCGCCTGGTACACCGTTACCCTGGCTCCCCTGGTCTATTTCGCCGGAAGCACCATGACCAGCATCAACATCGGGGTCCGGCACCTGCTGCCGATCTATCCGTTCCTCTTCATCGCGCTCAGCGCCGCGCTCTGGAAAAGCCGCTGGAAGTTCAGGCGGCATGCCGTTCTGCTGGCCGGGCTGCTGGTGGCCGCCGAATCCCTACACATCTACCCGCACTACCTGGCTTTCTTCAACACACCTTCCGGCGGGCCGGTGAACGGTCCGCGCTACCTGGTGGATTCGAACATCGATTGGGGCCAGGAGGCGGGGCGCTTGACACGCTACGCCCGCGAGCGGGGGATCAAGGATGTCTGCATCTGCTATTTCGGCAATTACCAGCTGTGGGATCCCGGCATCAACCTCCACAACGTGCCGAAGACCCACGAGACAGAGAAGCGCGCCGCGATCGATTGCCTGGTGGCCATGAGCGTCACGCCGCTCAAGGGCGCCTACGTGCCGCCCGAGGATTTCGCCTGGCTGCGCGGACTGGAGCCGGTGGACCGGATCGGCTACTCGATCTACGTCTACGACTTTCTGAAAAAGAGCCGCTCGACTCCGGCCACGAAGTAGGGACAGTCGCGCACCGGGATAAAGGTGGCGTTCACACGGCTGCCGATCACGCTGAAGACCGCGACCAGCGAGATCATCACCGCCTGCAGCAGGATCACCAGCACCAGTCCGGCCGCGTAGGTGGCCCAGGCACGCGTGGCCGGGTCCAGCGTCATCCGCAGGGCCACGAGGGCGCCCAGGATGACCGCCGCCAGCGCGATCAGCGACAGGGTGCCGATGAACAAGCGCGCGCCCACGATATCCGCATATACGAAGATGGCGCTCAATCCGTGCAGCACCAGGCCGACGAAATTCATCCGCGAGTTCCCCGACTTGCGCCGGCCGCGCGCGATCGGGATGGCCGTGTTCACCAGCCGCGCCCGAATCACGCCCGCCGCGTAGTGGTTCCAGATCTCCGGAACCACGGCAAGCTGGGCCAGCGCCGCGCGCGGCAGGATGCTGAAATTTCCCACCCGCACCGGAGCGCCGGTCAGCAGCCGGTGCACCAGGCGGTAGGAGTAGTAGAAGAACTGAAACACGGCGCTCTCCAGGCGGCGGGCCCGGGCCGCAAACACAACCGATCGCTGATCCAGGCGGCAGAACTCGGCCATCAGCCGCGGCACGTCTTCCGCGCGGTCCTCCCCGTCCGCGTCCATCACCACCACCGCGCGGCAATCCCGCTCCAGGTGGATATGGATGAGCCCGGCGGCGATGGCGCGCTGGTGTCCCAGGTTGCGCCGCAGCCGCAGGAGGGAGACCTCGGCCAGCTTGCGCGGAACAAAGCCGGGAAAGCCTTCGGGAACCGGCGCCGGGGAGCCATCGTCCACCAGGAGAACCTCGAACTCCCCGGGTTCCGGCCCGAGCACCCGGTCCAGGTCGGCAAGCAGCAGCCCCGCTGCCTGCCAGTCGTTGAACACAGGCATAAGGATGATGATTCTGTCCTCGGAAAGGAAATTCATGGCCTCACTTCCACGCGGCGGACCAGGATGCTCTTGTGCTCCTTTCCATCGCTGTCCGGACGCCGGAACCAGGAGTAGGCGACCAGGAATCGGTTGTCGTCCAGGGGCAGCAGGCTGGTGTACCCGCAGGAATCGGCCTGCGCGTTGCCCGTGACGGGAACGAGCGGCACGGGTCCGGTCCAGCGCTCGCCGCGGCCGTCGTAACTCACCCGCAGGTCCACCCCGGGACGCCCGGAACTCAGCACCAGGACGCCGTTGCCCAGCAGGAGCAGGCGGGGCAGAACGCCGGTTGGCGCGAATGCCGCCGGCTTGCTCCAGGTCTTCCCGAGATCCCGGGAGCGGCTCAGGTACATGGGGCCGGTGCCCCGTCCGTCCGTGGTGCGCAGCACGCAGAGCAGCGAGCCGTCACGCAGGATCTCGAAGGCCGGCTCGGTGAAACCGTCGCGCGAGGCGCCTTGCGGATCGGCATGCAAATCGGGCTGGTAGAGGATGCGCCCTTGCACGCGCCAGTTCCTGCCGAGATCCTGCGAGCGGTAGAAGAACACGTTGCACGGCAGGCCCGCCTGCCCCTCCAGGTAGCCCGGATAGGTGCCCGCCAGCAGGGAGCCGCCGGGCGCCACGCGCAGATCGCCCCACCAGACGATGGGGAACATCCCGCGCAGCGAGTACCGCAGGGCCAGGGGATCGTCGAGCCCGCTCTGCTCTTCGACAAAGGCGCGCGCACCCTTCCTGCGGCGCGAAAGCCAGACACGGCCCAGCGGTTCAGGCAACTCGCGCAGGCGGTAGAGCGTGTAATGCTCGCCGCTGTAGGTGCCCCTCTTTTCGGCGGCTGGTTTCGGGACCCTGAGCGGCGCGAGAGGGAACGGTTTCGGCGTGACGATGCGCAGGCGGTCGCCGTTGGGCAGCAGCAGGCCGCAGCCGCTCTCCAGGCTCGCATCCAGCTTCCAGCTTTCACCCTTGTCGGCGGAGACGGCGCGGTCCGGCGCGGCGGGACGCGAGCCGTAGCTCTCGGCCGCGTCCGCCAGCACGTGGAACCCGGCGACGATCCGGCCATCGGGCAGAAAGTCCAGGTTCGGAAACTGATAGTAGCCCCAGCGCTTCTCTTCCGCCGGTCCTTCCGCTATCAGGCGCGGCTCCCCGATCTCCAGCCGCGGCGCGGCAGGCAGGCGCGCGGCCAGGGCGCCGCCCAGAGCCGTTCTCAGGATCGTTCGACGGCTTGCGGTCACAAGCACCTCGCAACGAGTATGCAGTATGTGCGAGGCGTTTCTCCAGTGGGCGGAGAAAAGCGATTCCTCAGACCCACCCGGCCGGGTCGTTCGGGCCTTGCCACTGCTTCACGCCCGCGTCGTCCAGTTCCACACCCAGGCCCGGGCCTTCCGGCTTGCCCGTCCAGCCGCCCTTCACCTCGGGCGGATTCTTGGCCATCACGAAAATGCTCTCCTGGCTTCCCAGGCGGGTCTCGCTGATCAGGAAGTCGTGTATGGAGAGGCCGAAGTGGATCGAGGCCATGGTCAGCAGGATGCCGCCCACGTTGTGGGTGGCCACCGGGATGCGGTAGAGCGAGGCCAGGTGC
>JADZAF010000024.1 GCA_020852755.1 Bryobacterales bacterium | reverse complement strand
GAGGGAAAGAACGCGCTCGCCGCATGGCTCAGATGGTGTTCGGTAAACAACAGGCGCCGTTCCGCGTCGAACCCTTCGCCGAAGCGCTTCAGTTCGTCTCTCAGCAGCCATTTCTGAAACAGCTTTTCGCGGATCCACAGCGGCAGCGCCATCTGAAACGAGCGCAGGCCGCGGGGCGCGAAGGCGAGATAGGTTTCCACCAAACGCTCGAACTTCAGAAAGGGCTTGTCGTAGAAGACGACGTAATCGACTTCGTTCAGCCTCAGGCCCGCTTCGGCCAGGCAGTATTCAATCGCATTTGCGGGAAAGCGCGGATCGTGCTTCTTGCGGGTGAAGCGCTCTTCCTGCGCAGCCGCCACTATGTCGCCATCGTCCACCAGGGCGGCCGCGCTGTCGTGGTAAAAGGCGGAAACTCCCAGTATTCGCATCGCGCCCGGGATTCAGAACAGGGTGTAGATGAACGGCGCCACGGCGCTTCCCTGGACCAGCACGAGCAAAGACCCGATCAGGGCCATGGCCAGCAGGATGGGGAGCAGCCAGAATTTTTTCCGCACGCGCAGAAAAGCCCAGAACTCTCTGACAAACGACATCTGGTTCCTCTCAAGCCGTTAGAACTGATTCGTCATAGTCCCCGGTTCGGGGCCCGGCGGATTGCGCTCGATCCAGTAACTCCGCATCCCCGGATCTGAACGGAGCCGCAGCGGATCCTTGCCTAGCCCGCGAATCATTAGTCCGAATGGCGTCATCACACCGTGAAAGAGCACGGCAAGCACGACTGGATTTATAATCCGGCTCAGCAATAATCCGAATCGGAACCAGGCTCGATTGAGAGGGTGGAGAATGCCGGGATAGAACGCCGCCACAGCGGCGAGTAAGCAGCCGAGCGCCAGGGACCACAAACGCACCGCTCCCCCGTGCCACAACGGCAACAACGCGATAACGAAAAAGACGATCGAGATCAGCGCACCAAAGCTCCGGTCCGACGAACTTCGGACGCTATACCCGCGGCTGAAATCTTCGTGGCTGGCGCTACCCATCCCAGGATATGGGCCTCATTCTAACGCAAGATTGGTCTTTAATCAACGATTTAGGGGTTCAGGAGTCCCCGTAAGTAAGATGACCTGCATTTCGAAAGTACAAAACATCACACCGTTTTCGCCTGACAACCACTCCCTTTACGATCGCGGCTGCGAAAGAGTGCGTTGACAACTCACGGCCTTGTGACTGAGCCGCGAGTGTGAGCGAGCGGTTGGACCGCGGCATGCCGGCGTTTCGGCCGGGTCCGCCCAGCTCGCCATCCCCGCCGCGCCCGGAAACCACCCCGGACCTGCTAGGGGTGCCGGCCCCGCTTACTCAACTTCCATGGGACATGGCGAAAGACCAGATGCGTTCTCCCCCCCCATACTGAAGCTCGGCAGAAACCAGCGATGCAGCTGGAATTTCACCAACTCGATCGGCGCTGGGAACACCTGCGGGCGCGGCGTCCGGACCGGCAGCGGCGGCTCTGGAGCAGTTGGGCCGGGACACCCATGAAGCGGTGGTCTGGCCGCTGAGCGGGGCCGAAGCGCTGCTGCTCCTTCGCGCTCATCGAGCGAGCGGGTTGCGCCAGCGGAGCCGGCTGAACCTCCCGAAATCGTTGTCCGTGGAGCAAAGCTCGGCGCCGTGCTCAATCGCCAGAGCCGCCAGATGAGCGTCCGAGGTCAGGTTGCCGCCGGCGCCCAGCGGCGAGATCAGATCACGCAGCGTTTGCAAGTGGCGCGCGGTGGGTTCGGGTACAGTCACCGAAGGCTGCTGTAGCCAGGCGTCGACCAGATCGAACGCGGCCTCGACAGCCAGCGGCTTTTGAAACAGGCCTGTTCTGGTGGTCAGCCGCAGAAATGCCAGGAGTACGATCCAAGGCAGTCCCACCGTCTCCGTTCCTGAGACAGCGGCTTCCAACCATGACTTTGCCTTGCGATGGTCCGGAGAATCCCGGTTGACCGCATAGATCAGTATATTGACATCAACGACAATCATTTGCGCAACGAGAACTTCCGGCTCAATTCTTCATCTTCTATCGCGGCTGCGACTTCCAGCGCCTTGTCCCACCTGAAATTCTGATCGCGCCCCAGAGAATAGGACTTTTGCACGAAGGAGCGCCGCTTGGTTCTCCCCTGCGTCAGACCGGCACGCACGGCCGAATTGAGCGCTTCCTTGAAAGAGATTCCCCGCTCCTTCATCGCCGCCCGTATCAGAGCCTGCACATCCGGCTCCAGGGTGATCGTGGTCCTCATCTTCTACATCATAGCATCAGTCAGCCTGCTGTCATGATGCGAACGGAGAGCGGGTTCGAAACGCGTTCTCCCGTACGATCTATTTGAAGCGGCCGCGGCGTGGAGCAATGCCGAAGGAAGAAATCTGGCACAACCGCGATGGGCGGGTCGTCAAGTCTTGCCTCGCGTACATCAACCCCACCGTCTGCGGGGCGGACAACGGGTCCGGGTGCCGGCGGCAAAGCGAGTGGAGGTCATACATGCGCTTCGCTGATGAAAAGCCGGCGCCAGTCTCGGAACTCGCCGCGACACTCCGGCGGGACAGGAAAGCAGTCAGGCGGGATGCGATCTTCCTCGAATCCTTCGGGTTGGTCAGTGCTCGTGAAGAGATGTTGTAGATCCGCGAACGCGATTTGCCAGACTCACGGCACACCTCGCCCGAACTCAGTTCGGTCAAGTGGTGAGCGAGCCGCTGCAGGTGCTCCGGCAGCCGCGAGAGAACTGTCTACACATCAAGGCGCCCCCTCCAGCAGTCCAACGGCGAGACGGAGGAAGGGTTTGAAGCGCGCCGGGCGGAGTTGCTCGCCAAGTCGAAGACCGGGCCGACGACGGCCCGCCGCAGGGGAGCCGGAATCGGATGAAGAGTTCCAGGGGACGCAAGCCAAACCCGATTTTGCCGATCTGACCGTGCTTGTGTCCGGCAGGCGAAGATCGGCAAGTCCACCTTCTGCTCGCAGTGCGGCGGCGCGCTGTTTCGCGCCACCGAACCCCGCCAGTCCGGCGGCATCACTCATCCCGCCAGGGCGCCCTGGCCCTCGCCTCGTCGATGATGAACCGCACGCCTTGATTGTCCGACGGATTGAGCCACAGCATGCGGCCGAAGATGCCGGCCGCTTCCTCGAATCTCTCCAATCGCCAAAGGCACAGCCCGAATCCGTGCATACAGCGCAGGAACGGCCTGTTGTCGATCCAACCCCAGGGCAGCACGCCATCGAAGCCCTCCCCGAGGGACAATTCGCCGATCCTGAACCCTGCCTCGTAATGCCGGATGGCATCCTTGGGCCGGTGGCCGAAGACGACGTTGCCGAGGTGCGAGTGGGCATCCAGGCAGCGGAGGTCGGCTTCGCACAGTTCCATGAGGATTTTGTACGCCCCGTCGAAATCGCTTGAGTCCAGGCAGTCATTGGAACGGCCGATCGGATCGGAAAACGGGTCCTCGACGTCGAAGCCAGGCAGCACCTGCTCCATCTCATACTCTGGCCTCGGGCCGCGCGCAATAATCGGCTTTGCCCAATCTTCGATCGGATCCCCCTCTTCTCCCCAGTAATGCTCCGCGGGACTCCAGACGCCCACCTCCTCCAACCTCAGCGGAACCAAGCCGAGCGCCTTTGCATCAAGCCGCGTGGCTTCGATGACTCCGGACAGGTAGGGATTGCCCGAGTAGGTCCACTGTTTTCCCGGCTTCACAACTGCGATCTCGCCGGGCACAAGGTCCCACAACCTGCCGGCACGGAAAGTGAAGGTCTGGCCCCCACTCAGGAGACGGCAGCGCGCCGCCTTCTGCTTGACTGACAGAACCACCAGCTCGGTAGGTTCATCCAGGCTGAGGGCAGGAGCGGCAGTCTTGCGCCCGGTCGCCAGGCGACTCCCCGGAGGGACAGGCTCAATCCCGATCCACTTCCGATACGCCGCAGAGTAACGCTCGTCCGCCGTGCCAGGCGGGAGCACCACCTCGGATGCCGCCACCACATACCTTGCGCCATCCGGCCGCCGGCACACGGCGGTGAGACCGCGCCGCGGGTTGCCGTTGAAGTCGAACTTCACGACCTGAACCGGCTCGCCGATCACGCTGGCTTCACACGGTACGCGGACCCCGTCCCGGAACGCGCGCCAGAAGGCCCAAAGCTGTTCGGCTTCTCCGTTTGCGTCCGCCGTGATCTGCCCGATGAGGCCGTCCAATTCGTTGTCTTGATCGTTCCTCTTCACGGCGTGCCTCCCGCTGCCTTCCGGCGTGGCCCGGTGAAAAAGTCCGGCATGCTTGGCCACCTCCTCCGTGGACCGCGCGCGTCCATCCCCGAACAAAGCCACCAGTGTGCCGCCAAGCCGCGGTCATGCTTTGGATCCCGCTGCCCCGCTGCTCGATGAGGCGGAGTTCGTGGAAAACCCGCCCGGCCCCGCGATTGGCTGAGCCCACGGGCTCAGTCCAGGTCCATTGCGGCCTTCAGTCCCGCTGCCAGCTCTTCCAGTATCGCTCCCGGCAAAGTGCCGATCCTGTTGGTCAGCTTCGCGCGTTCCAAAGTCGTCACCTGGTGGCAAACAGCGAAGCTGGTCCTTGGAAGGCCCCCGGCGCCTGCAGGAATCTCGATGACGGTCGGACCGCGCCTGCCCTGCAATCCGGAAGTCGAGATCGGAACGACGATTACGGACCGCCAGCCTGCAGTCTGGTTAAAACCGTCGTGCGAAACAACAATTACGGGGCGGCGCCCCGATTGCTCCGAGCCGGATCTCGGGACCCTATCCGCCCAGTGAATCTCGCCGCGCCTCACTTCGATTTCCTGCCCGTGCCGGTCAAGTGCTGGATACCGGCAGCCTCGAGATCGGTGTCGAGATCGAGAACCGTGCCTGCTGCTTCTGCTGCATACGCTGCGATCGCGTCATGCCGGGCCTTGCGCAATTCCTGTCGCAGCCAGAAGTCGATCGCCTCGCGCGCGAGAGTGGTGGCAGGCACCTTCGAGCGCACAGCCACAGCCTTCAGATGCTCATAAGTCTCGTCCGGCAGAGGCACGTGGAAGTTCTTCATGCCCATTATTGTGCCATAGGTGGATGGCATCATCTTATGCCACGGCAGCCTTGCCACGGGCACTCGCGGAGAGGGCGTTTCCTGCCGGCTTCTCTCCCGCTTCCACAGCTCCAGGCGGTGACGGCGGACGCGTCGCCACACCCACGCGGATGAGTCCGGACCTCTCAGAACATCGTTCGCCCCCTCCGCCTCGCGATCCGGGCCGCCTGCTTCACCCACTTCGCCATCTGCGCCTCGTCCAGATCGTCCTCGTGGACGTCGATCCAGCGCGCCTCCTTGCCCGTGCCCCCGGGTGGAACCGGCCGCAGCGACGTGCCCTGGAGAAAGGTCACTTTGACGTAGCGGTTGAAGACGTGGAACGCCAGAAACCAGTCCCGCCCCTCGATGCCGTAGAAGGGCGAATTCCACCGCACGGCCTTCGAGACCTCCGGCACGTGGCGCGCGATCAGCGCGTCGAGGCGCCGTCCCACGTCGCGTTTCCAGCCCGGCATGGCCGCGATGTAGGCCTGCACCGGGGCGTCGCCGTCGGCCTTGGCGATCTGAGGGTTGCCACCCGAGATCAGGACCGGCTTTGCGCCCGCCGGCGGACCCGCGCTCTCCGTGCCCTTGAGGTTCAGCGCCACGGCGGCGCGGATCAGGTCCTTCAGCGCTGCCTCATTGACCCGGTCGCCCTCGCGAATGTCGATGGCGCGCCTGACCTTCCCCTCCAGGCTGGAGTTGAACAGGCGCGCCGGATCCTTCAGGGACGCTCCCTTGGCGAACGTCATCTTGACGGCATTCCGGTAGGCTTCGCCCGTGCATACCAGGCCGCCGCGGGACCAGACGGGGGTCTCCCATTTCCACTCCTCGACGATCGCCGGGTCCGCTTCCCTGATCAGCTCGCGTACTCGCTGGAGCATCCGCCCCCGCCAGTCGCCCAGTTCCCTGATCCTCCTGTCGAT
>JADZAF010000023.1 GCA_020852755.1 Bryobacterales bacterium | reverse complement strand
GGGTGCCTCCGCCGGCGCCGTAGGTTCCGCCCCGCAGCCAGATGGTGTCACCGGGCTTGACCGAGGCGGGGTGGGCCAGGGCCGTAGCCAGGTCCCACGGTTGGTTGATACTGCCGTCCCCGGAAGGCATTCCGCCAGGCGCCACATAAAAGTCGGCGCCAGAGAGAGTCGCCGCTAGAATCGAGACGACCGCAAGGTGCAATAAGAACACACCTTTCCGCGCGATGAGAGTACTGCTCATTGATTTTCTACTCCATTGGTACTAGTACATCTGAAGGATGGCAAATCTCACTTTTATGATTAACCCTTGCGACTACCCTCAAAGGCGGGGAGACTAACTCACTCATGGGGGTTAGATATACGGCTGGCCGCAGTGGAGGGCCGGAAAACATATGCCCCGATTGTAGGGTGCCGCGCCATCTTAAATGTGAAAAATAGTCCTTCTTGACCCTGGGGTAAGACGTACTGCCTGCAAAATGGGGGTGCAATCCGGAACTTTGATACCAGAAGTAAGTCAGCGAACAGCTTTGCCGGGAACTTCAATACAAGACGAGCAGAGCGGGTGATGGGCGCATGACGGCCGCCGTCTATAGTAGTGACAGGGGGGCTCATGGCTCATCGGCAGATATCCGGCGAGATGCGCGAGTGCGTCACGAATTGCCAGGATTGCGGCGCGCTCTGTCTGGAAACCATTTCGCACTGCCTCGAACTGGGCGGCAGGCACGCGGAAGCGCGGCACATCAAAACGCTGGCTCAGTGCGCGGAAATCTGCCGGACGAGCGCCGCCTTCATGCTGCTGGGATCGGACACGCACTCTCGCACCTGCGCCCTCTGCGCGGAGATCTGCCGCGCCTGCGCGGAGAGTTGCGAGCAGTTCGGCGACGATCCGCTCATGAAGCGCTGTGCCGGGCTGTGCCGCCGCTGCGCCGAGTCCTGCGACCGCATGGCGGGAACTGCCGCGCGCCGCGCGGGCTGACGCCGGCGGAACCGCTCCTCTGAGAATCACGCCTGCCCGCGTCCCGGCGGGAAAGGGGAGTACCGCGCGGACCGAGCCGCGGCCGGAGGAAGCGGTTTCGCTCCGCTGACAGTCATCAACTTTGGCAGGCCGCGGCGCGAAGTCCGGGCGTGAAACATGAGATGATCGGAAGCTAAATCCTGAAACCGAGGTGAACCTTGACACGCCGAATCGTGGTTGCAGCCCTGTTGAGCGCGGCGTCGCTGTGCGCGCAGAGCGGTGCGGCAGTCCCCGGAATTACCGTCATCCTGGCCGACAAGCCGGCCAATGCCCCGGCCTGGGCGGCCCTGGAGCGCCGGCTCCTGGAGGAGATGAGCCAGGCGGCTTTCGAATTCAGCAACCGCTTCACCCGTCCCGGCGGCACCGTCTACTGGAAGACCAGCGGCGGGGCGTCCAGCGATGACCTGTTCGAGAGCTTCTACAATTTCCCTCTGCTCTACGCCGTGGGCGGCGACGAGCGGCTGCGCCGGCTGTCGTTCTACCTCTACGACGGCGCCACCCGGCAGTTGACCGCGCTCGGCGCCCTGCACAAGGAGTTCCCCGCCCGCTTTGACTGGTTTCATCACGGCGAGGGCAGCCTGTTCTTCTACTACCTCGCGCTGGCGGACCCCACCGACCAGGAACTGCACGACCGGGCCAAACGCTTCGCCGGCTTCTACATGAACGAGGACCCTGAAGTTCAGAACTGGGATCCCAAGCTCAAGATCATCCGCTCGTCGCAGAACGGCAGCCGGGGACCCTCGTTCGGTTCGCCAGAAAGAGCCCGCCCGTTCCGCATGTCGAAGGGCATGGCTGTGTACGGCCTGCCGCTCGAGGACGTGCCGGGGATCAGGACGATCGCGGACCTGGATGACCCCGAAAATGCGCGGCGCTACGGCATCGCGCTTCAGGAACGGCTCTACCGCGGGGGCGACGTGCCTCCCAATATCGCGGCCACCTCGCTGGCCGCTCACGCCTACATGCTGACCGGCCAGCAGAAGTACGTGGACTGGGTGAAGGAGTATGTGAGCGCCTGGCTGGAGCGGGCCAAAGCCAATGGCGGCATCGTGCCCGACAATGTGGGCCTTTCGGGCAAGGTGGGCGAGTACTTCAACGGCAAGTGGTGGGGCGGCGTCTATGGCTGGCGCTGGCCGCACGGCTACCACAGTGTCGGCCAACCGCTGCAAATCGGCGCGGCCAACGCCATGCTGCTTGCCGGCGGCGACCCTGGCTACCTGGACCTGCCCCGGCTTACCCTGGACAAGCTGATGGAAGCCGGCAAGATGGAGAAGGGCCGCTTTGTGATCCCCGAGCAGAAGGAAACGGACCGCTGGTTCGCCTACCGTCCGGTGGATCGGTCCTACCTGGCGTCCATATGGTTCATGTCCCAGGATCCGGCCGACTGGGAGCGAATCGAGAAAGTGCGCGCCCGCGACGAAAACAAGGCCGACTGGCTCCGCATCGTCGATTCCCACACCAAGATGGACTCCGGGCACGACGCCCCGTGGCTGCGCTTCCTTGCCGGGGAGCACCCCTCCTACCCCGAACTGTACCTGGCCTCGGCGCGAGGGCAGGTGGTGGACCGGCTGCGCAAGATGCGGGACAACATACTGCTGATCGACGACTACCCCGGCACCTGGCGCAAAGTGGATGCCGACAAGATCGACTACACCCGGTTGAACGAGCATCACTGGCAGTTACAGAACCCGGTGACCACGGAGGCCCTCGTGCAATTGATGCTGGGCGCCCCCCAGATCCAGTACAACGGAGGCTTGTTGCACGCCTCGGTGCGCTACTTCGACCCGGCCCGCGGCCGTCCCGGCATTCCCGAAGACGTTGCCGCCCTGGTCCGAAAAGTGGAGCGCGACCGGCTGGTGCTGGAACTGGTGAACCTCAGCCCGTTCCACACCCGCGACGTGATCGTGCAGGCGGGCACCTTCGGCGAGCACAACTTCACCACGGTGAAGCCCTCGCCGGGTGAACCGGTGGAAGTGAACCGCAAGTTCGTGCAGGTCCGCATGACGCCCGGCGCAATGGTGAGCCTCGATCTCGGCCTCAAGCGCCACGTCAACAAACCGGCTTACGCCTTCCCCTGGCACGGAGACTCGGTGCCGGTGAAGTAGAGGGCTGGTCACCCGGTCCTCTGCAACCTGTCACTGGCCGGTGATGCGACACGCACCGTTGTTCGAACCGTAAAGGCAAATCACCATCGGCGATGCGTAGTAGTCGGCTTGTGCCGGCAGCTCCTGACTCTCCGCGAACGGGTAATCCTCGGGGAAACCAGTCTCTTCGATGAACCAATCAGCTGGCGCGCCGATACGGCAACACCCGACTCAGCAGAGCGGCCGGCAAGTCCCCGGAGCCATTGTTGAGAGTCTGGAAAGAGCGGATGTACAAGCTCACCGGAGCGAGATACCCTGAAGCCTTGACCAGCTTCATATGCAACCACCGGAGATCATAGTAGAGCTGGATCCAGCGGTTGTAGGTTATCCGCGGCGGCTTCGGCGCCGGGTAGGCCTGAATTACCTCGTTGACGAGCGTGAACCGCACAAATGCGTGCCCGGCGGTCTCTGCCATGAACTTTCGGGAACGGGCGATGGCAGCATCCAGACTCAGGCTGCTTCCCGGCGCCAGCTCGGCGGCGACCAGGCTATTGGCGCTCATTTCCTTCCAAAACAGCTCCTGGGCGCAGCCTGCCGGCGATCGGAGGAATGCAACACCCGCAACGGCGACAAGCGTAGGAATTTGGCTATCCGCCACCAGCCTCTTCGCTGACTTGCCGGTGCGGCGCACGGTCTCCGAAGTCGAGCTCCCCTTTACGCTTCCCTGAGTCACAAGGTAAATACCACCACAGCATTCGTGTCTAACATCCACCCGCCCCCACCCCCATCCGCCCGTTCCTGTTACATTCAAGCCGTGCGGGTGCTCATCATTGACGACGACACGGATCTTTGCGCCCTGTTGCGCGAGTTCCTCGAGCGCGAGGGATTTCAGGCCGATTTCGAACATGAAGGTCCCGCCGGGCTGGCCCGGGCGCTGGAGGAAGAGCATGCCCTGGTGATCCTGGACGTGATGCTGCCGGGCATCGACGGCTTCGAAGTCCTGCGCCGCCTGCGCCGCAAGAGCCGCGTCCCGGTGCTGATGCTCACCGCCCGCGGCGATGACGTGGACCGCATCGTGGGGCTCGACCTGGGCGCCGACGATTACCTGCCCAAGCCCTTCAATCCCCGGGAACTGGCGGCCCGCATGCGCGCCATTCTGCGCAGGGTCGAGATGCGGAAGGCCGCGCCCGCGCCGCTCATTGAAGTGGACGGCGTCGAACTGGATCCCAGCACTCGAGAGGTGCGCAACCAGGGCCGGCCCGTCGAGGTCACCACTTTCGAGTTCGATATCCTGGAAACGTTGATGCGCGCCGCCGGCCGCGTGGTCTCCCGCGACGAACTCATGGAGCGGCTCTACAATCGCAAGGCCACTCCTCTGGACCGCTCCGTCGACATGCACATCAGCCACCTGCGGCGGAAGCTGGAATCCCCCGGGAAGACGCGCATCAAGACGGTGCGCGGCGCCGGATATCAGTTCAGCCGCTCTCCGGAAGAGGCCGCGGAATGAGATCCCTGTTCGCCCGCATCCTGCTGTGGTTCCTGGTGACCACGGCGCTGGCCGTGGCCGGCATCCTGCTGATCACCGCCCTCAGCCTCAGCGCCCAGCCCAGCCGGCAGCGCCCCTACTCGCGCCTGGTGCCGTTTCTGCTCAACGAAGCCCGCCACGCCTACGAGACCGGCGGGAAGGAACGGCTGGCCGTCTTCCTTCAGCGCTTGGAGTCCTCTTTCCAGGCCGAGGGCATCCTGACCGATAGGGAGGGCCGCGACCTGCTGACCGGCGAGGACCGCACCGACCTGATCCGCGAAGCGCGCCAGCGCCGCTCCCTGCCCTTCTTTCGCCGGCGGCGGGCGGTCATCGGCCGCGTGTCGGAGGACGGCCGCTACGGTTTCTTCTTCCTGATCCCCCGCGGGCGCGTGCCGCTGTGGGTCCTGCTGCCGCAGCATCTATGGGTGCTGGGCGCGCTGGTGCTGCTCTCCTATACGCTGGCGCGGCACCTGACCCGCCCGCTGCGCCAGATTGAAAAGGCGGTGGAACGCTTCGGGCAAGGCGATTTCTCAGCCCGCATCGGTTCGCAGCGCAAAGACGAACTCGGCCGGCTGGCCCAGACTTTCGATCAGATGGCCGAACGCATCCAAACACTGCTGGCCTCCGAGCGCCGCCTGCTGACGGATATCTCCCACGAATTGCGCTCGCCGCTCACCCGCCTGGGCGTGGCGGTGGAACTGGCGCGAACCGGGGAGAACCGTGCAGCCGCCCTGGACCGCATCCAGCAGGAAGCCGACCGGCTGAACGCGCTGGTGGGGGAACTGCTTCAGGTGACCCGGGCCGAGGCTGACCCGTCCACGCTTCGCCGGGAGCCTTTGCGATTGGACGAGTTGCTGCGCCAGGTCGCGTCAGACGCCGAGATCGAGGCCCAGGCGGCCCGATCCTCCCTGCGTCTGGAGGTCGAACAGGCCCTCGGCATGCATGGCGACGTCGAGTTGCTCCGCCGCGCCCTGGACAACATCGTGCGCAACGCCATACGCCACTCGCCCGCAGGACAAGCCGTGGAGATCGGGCTGGAACGCCGCGCGGAAAGCGCCGTCGTGCGCGTGCGGGATTACGGACCGGGAGTACCGGAGGAGGCGCTGCCGCGCATTTTCGACCCCTTCTACCGGGTGGAGACGGACCGCAACCGCTCCACGGGAGGTGTGGGACTGGGGCTGGCGATCGCCCGCCGCGCGGTGAATCTGCATCGAGGCGCGCTGCGGGCACAGAATGCCCGCCCCGGCCTCGCGGTCGAGGTGGAATTGCCGCTGAAATGATCTCCGGCGGGTTACGGTTCCGTCACGATACTCAAGCTGCTGACGGCGATCTTCCCGGTCCGGTCCATGCCTAACTCGTAGGTGACCTTGGTGCCGGGAGTGATTTGCTCGCTGGAGCCCTGGGCGAGCCGGGAGATATGGAAAAACACGTCCTTGCCGCCGCCATCCGGACGAATAAACCCGAAGCCTTTGTCCTGGAAATAGGTGACGATGGAACCGGTATGCGGAGTGTCCGGCGAGACGTCCGCCGCGGGCGATGAACCGGCGGACATTCGGGGCGTCTTGTCGCCCACGCCCTGCTTGATCAGAGCCAGATCTGCTTCAGTCAGCTCTGTCGGTTCGGGCCGTTCCGGAAGTTTCAGATTGGGGTTGCGCTTGCGTGCTTCTTCGAAAAGACGTTTCTGCCTGGCGTTCAAACGAGCTATCCTCTTAGAATCCCCTGAGCACTCAGGCCCCTACGGCCTTGGCGGCTTTGGTCGTCTTCGGCTTGCGGCTGCGAGAGCCCCGCTTGTCCACCGGAGGCTGTCGGTCGCTCTTCTTGAGCGAAGTCATTACCATCCCGGTGACGAACTTTTTTTCCCCATGGTCATCGAATTTGATCACCATGCGCTCGTCGTTGTAGGAGAGCACAGTGCCAAATCCGAATTTATCGTGCTGGACTTGACTGCCCTGGGTAAGAACCATACTATCAACATATTAGCACAATTTCCCGCCGTTTGGGAAACGCGCCGCGCGGCAGCGGCGTCGATTATACGTCTCTATGCCCAAACTCCTGCTGCTGGTACTTCTTAGCATTGCGTCTCTGTGGGCCCAGCGGGGCGAGTACGCCCTGGTGCTGGATTCTCCTCCTCTGGCCGCGCAGGTCAGGTCGCGCAAGGACCTGCGCAGCGCGGCCGCTCAAAACCGCCTGGAGACCATCCGGGCCGCCCAGCAGTCGCTCCGCCAGGTCCTGGCGGAACGGGGCCTAAGCGTCACCGGGGCCAGCCAGACGCTGGTGAACGCCGTATTCGTCGAAGCCAACAGGGAACAGGCGCAATCGCTGCGCGCGCTCCCCGGCGTTCACCGGGTCGAGTACCTGCCTCCCTTGCGCCGCCACCTGGACCGGGCAGTGGAACTGGTGGGGGCGCCGGCCGCCTGGAATGCCGTGGGCGGGGCGGAAAATGCCGGAGCGGGCGTCAATATCGCCATCCTGGACGGCGGCATCGACCAGAACCACCCGGCTTTCCAGCAGGAATGCCAGCGCCCCAGTCCGATGCCCAGCCAGCCGGAAGAATGGAAGGCGTATACCAACGGAAAAGTGATCGTGGCCCGCAGCTACGTGGCCCAGTTGCCGGTCGCCGAGGTCCGTCCGGAAGTCTCCCGGCCGGATGACACCTCGCCCCGCGACCGCTCCGGACACGGCACCGCCGTGGCCATGATCGCGGCCGGCAACCGGGTCACGGGACCGTCCGGCACCATCCAGGGCATGGCCCCCAAGGCCTGCCTGGGCAATTACAAGATCTTCGGCTCCCCGGGGGTGAACGATACGACGCGCACCCCGGTGCTGATCCAGGCCTTGGAGGATGCGTTGCTCGATGGCATGCAGATCGCCACGCTGCCCATCGGCAGCCCGGCTGTTTACGGGCCGCGGGAAACCAGTTGCGGCTCCAGCGGCCGGGAGGATTGCGACGTGCGGGCCCAAGCCGTGGAGGCTGCGGTTGGGGCCGGCCTCGCAGTGGTGGTTTCCGCCGGCAACGATGGCGACATCAGCCTGGAGTTTCCCGCACGAAACTCCATACACACGCCGGGCACCGCGCCTTCCGCCATCACGGTGGGAGCCAGCACCAACTCGCATGTTTTCTTCGCCGGGGTCATGGTGGACGGGCGGCGCATGAATGCGCTCTTCGGCGACGGCCCCCGCCCGCCGTCCTCGCTCGGTGCGCCGCTGCGCGATGTCTCTAAGCTTCAGAACGACGGCCTGGCATGCGATCCCCTACCCGCCGGATCCCTCAGCGGCGCCTTCGGGCTGGTGCAGCGCGGCGAATGTGCTTTCGCCATCAAGGTGAACAACGCGCAGAAAGCGGGCGCCGCGGGGGTGGTGATTTACCAGTCGGAAGGATTCGACTACCCCTTCTCCCCGCTGGGACTCACCGAGACCGGGATCCCCGCCGCCATGATCGGATACCAGGACGGCCTCGATCTGAAGCAGATCCTGGACTCGGCCCCGGACAAGATGGTCACTCTCGACCCGGTGCTGCAGCCGGCGAATGCCGACTTCGACACCGTGGCGGATTTCTCCTCGCGCGGCCCCTCCATTGGAGAAACCGCCATCAAGCCGGAACTGGTGGCGGTAGGCACCGACCTCTACACGGCCACCCAGACCTACGACCCGAACGGCGCGCTCTACGACCCGAGCGGCTACACTGCCGCACAGGGCACCAGTTTCGCCGCTCCCATGGTGGCCGGAGCCGCCGCTATCGTGAAGCAGCGTAACCCGTCCTTCACCCCCGCGCAGTTGAAGTCGGCGGTGGTCAACACGGCCACGCCTCTGCAGGGCGAATCAATCACAGACCAGGGGGCGGGTAAGCTGAACGCGGGCGCCGCCGCCGCGGCAATGCTGACGGTGGAACCGGCCGTGCTTTCCCTGGGCGAGATTACCACCGGTTCCATTAGTACGAGCCGGGCACTGCGCCTGACGAACAGCCAGAACGCCACCTTCACGACCTTTCCCGTCAGGGTGCGCCAGACAACACCCGACGCGGCCCTTCAGTTGTCCGTTCCCAACACCGTTTCCGTGCCGCGAGGCGGCCGGGCTGATCTCACGGTCACAATTCAAGGAAGAGTACCTCAACCGGGCATCTACGAAGGCGAGATCCTGATCGGCGACCAAGGCCAAATCCGCGTCCCCTATATGTACGCAGTGGGTGACGGCGTCGCTTTCAATGTCTTCCCGGTGCAGGGCGACGGCTTTGTAGGCATGCCCAACGAGCAGGAGTGGCTCATGGCCTTCAAGGTCGTGGACCGCTACGGCATGCCGGTGCGTAACGCGCCGGTGCAGTTCACGGTGCCGCCGGGCGGCGCCATTTATCAGGCCGACGCCAACACCGACGTCCTGGGAATTGCCGCCGCCGACGTGGACCTGGGTTCCGAACTCGGGCAGCAGCAGTTCACCGGCAAAGTGATCGGAACCGACCTGGTGGTCGAATTCAACGGCTTCACCCGGATGCGGCCCACCATCACCTCCAACGGAGTGGTCAACGCCGCCAGCTATCGCGTGGGCAACGGCCTGGCGCCCGGTTCCTACATCGCCATTTTCGGGGCGGGCCTGAGCGATTCCTCGCGGGTCTTCAATACGCCCTACCTGCCGCTCTCCCTGGCCGGGGTGAGCGTCAGTTTCGACGCTACCGGTCTCAGCCTGCCCGGACGCCTGCACTTCGTGAGTCCCAACCAGGTGAACGTGCAGATCCCCTGGGAATTCCAGGGCCGCAATTCGGTGCAGATGAAGGTCAGTGTGGGAGAGATCCAGAGCGCGGTCTACAATGTGCCGCTCGCGGATTACTCTCCCGGCATCTTCGAATTCGACGACGCGAGCGGGCTCCGCCTGGCCGCGGCCCTGGACGAGAGCTTCCGGGTCCTGACCCCCGCCAACCCCGCTCAGGAGGGCCGGTTCATCTCCCTGTACGTGAACGGATTAGGCCCGGTTGAGAACCGGCCGCCCTCGGGAGAAATCACCAGCGACGCAAGTTCCACCACCCGGCAACTGCCCGTCGTGACCATCGCGGGGCGGCAGGCCAGGGTGGCTTTCAGCGGCCTGGCGCCGGCCATCGTGGGACTATACCAGATCAATGTGGAAGTGCCGGCCGATACTCCATCGGGGACGCAGCCGGTAATAGTCAACATCAACGGAATCGATTCGCAGACCGCCAGGATTCCGGTGCAATAGCGGGAGACCGGGCGGCTGCAGGACGCTGACTTGTGAACATACGACTCCTGATTTTTCTACTGGCGGCCTGGCTGCTTCCGGCCCAGGAGACGGTTCCGGGGCGCTACATCGTTGAACTGGAGGGCGAACCGGCGGCCGCCCGGATGATGGCAGCCGGCGGCAAAACGCCAGCCATCCGGTCCGCGGCTGCCGGCCAGCGCCTGGCCGAGATTCGCGCCCAGCACCGGCGCATGCGCCCGCTGATCGAGCAGGCGCAGGGCCAGGTGACCGGCTCGCTGGAGACCGTGGCCAACGCGCTGCTGGTGCGGATCCCCGACGCCGGGGCGGCCCGGCTGGCCTCCATTCCCGGCGTGCGCCGGGTACACCAGGCGCGGAAGATGTACCTGCTGCTGGATCATGCCCTGCCGCTGCACCGCGTGCCCGAAGTGTGGGCGCGCATCGGGCAGGAGAACGCCGGGCGCGGCATCAAAATCGGCATCATCGATACCGGCATCGACATCAGCCACCCCGGGATGCAGGACGCTTCGCTGCCCGTCCCCGAGGGCTTTCCCAAAGTTAACGACGAATCCGACATCCGCTACACCAACAGCAAGGTGATCGTGGCCCGAAGCTATGCCCGGCAGTTCAGCAACCAGAACGACGACCTCTCGGCCCGGGACAACGTGGGGCACGGAACCGGCACCGCCATGGCGGCCGCCGGAGCTCCCGCCACCGGTCCGCTGGCCGCCATCAGCGGGGTCGCGCCCAAGGCCTACCTGGGCAACTACAAGGTCTTCGGCACCAGCGGGGTGAACGAGAGCACCTCCACCGACATCATCATCAGCGCCATCGAAGACGCGGTGGAAGACGGGATGGACGTCATCAACCTGAGCCTGGGCAGCAGCCTGGCGCCGAGGCTGGAAGACGATCTGGAAGCTCAAGCCCTGGAGCGCGCCGCGCAGTTGGGAGTGGTTGTGGTGGTGGCGGCGGGCAACACAGGGCCGGATCCGGCCACGGTCGGCTCGCCCGGCACCGCGCCCAGTGTCATCACGGTGGGCGCCGTTTACAACGACCGTGCCTTCGCGGCCTCGGCCGAGGTGGACGGCGGCGCCGTCTACCGCGCGGTCCCCGGAAACGGCCCGCGGCCGCCGACACCCGTCACGGCGCCCCTGGTGGATGTGGCTGCCCTGGACGGCAACGGGCTGGCTTGCGCGCCCCTGCCCGCCGGCAGCCTGACCGCCCGCATGGCCTTCATCCTGCGCGGCGATTGCACTTTCGAAACGAAATTGAACAACGCCGCGGCGGCGGGAGCGGCAGCGGCACTGGTCTACACCCATGCGGCAGAACCCGATCCCATCACCATGATGGTGGGCTCCTCCACGCTGCCCGCTTCGATGATCGGCTACCCGGCCGGCCTGGACGTGAAATACCGCCTCAGTTTGCAGCCCCTCCTCAACGGCACGCTCTTTTTCACCAGCCGCGCCGTCCCCTCGGGGCAAAGCGGTCTGGCCCCGTTCTCCAGCCGCGGCCCCAGCGTCGACTTGCAGATCAAACCCGATCTCGTCGCCGCGGGCACGAGCATCTACACGGCGACCGAGGCGGTGGAGAGCCGAGGGCGGCTCTATGACCCGAGCGGTTTTAACCAGGTGCAGGGGACCAGCTTCTCGGCGCCCATCGTAGCCGGCGCGGCGGCCGTGCTCAAGGCCGCGCGCCCGGGGCTCACGGCCGCGCAGTACCGGTCGCTGCTGATCAACAGCGCGACTCCGGTGGCCGCCCCACTGGCCTCGCGGAACCAGGCTGCCGGCGCCGGCTCGCTGAACCTCGATGCCGCCATCCAGAGCACGGCGGCCGTGCAGCCCGTCTCGCTCGGCTTCGGCTCCGGCGGGCCCGATCCGGCGCTCACCCGCGAGTTCATGCTGACCAACGTGGGCAGCGGCGCCGACCTGTTCAGTATCGGAGCCATCCCGAACAACGAGGGGCCCTGGCCGGGCGTCTCCACCACCGAAGTCTGGCTGGAGCCGGGCGCTTCCACCCGGATCACCGTCAGCTACGCGGCCCAGTCCCTGCCGCCCGGTCCCTGGGACGGCTTCGTCATCATTCGCGCCATGACCTCCGGCGTGGAGACCCGGATCCCCTACTGGTATGCCCGCACACCCGACGCGCCCCGGCGCATCACCATCCTGATGACCGCGGCGGACAACTCCAATCCGAGGCCGGGCGCGAGCCTTTCGGCGGCGGCCCTGTTTCGAATCACCGACGCCTCGGGCGTGCCCTTGACCGACCTGGATCCTCAGGTCACGGTGGTCTCCGGAGGAGGCACGGTGCTGCGTGTCGTCTCGCGCGACCGCAGCTTTCCGGGTGTGTACAGCTTCAGCGCCCAGCTCGGTCCCCTGGCGGGGCCGAACGTTTTCCGGATTACGGCGGGCGACCTGAGCCGCGAGGTCACCATCGAGTCCCGTTAGCTGTCCGGGCGCCCGCCGCTCCCCCCGGCTGGCCGCGCGGCGGCGTGTCCTATAATGGGCTTCTGGGGACCGCCTGACCGATGGAAGACATCAAACGGAAACTGCAGGACGAGATTGCGGCGCTGGATTACGAACTGCGCACCGAACTGCCCAAGGAGATCCTCAGGGCCCGCGCCCATGGCGATCTGAGCGAGAACGCGGAGTACCACGCCGCCAAGGAGCGCCAGGGACTGGTCAACGCCCGCCTGAACCAGCTCAAGCAGCGCCTGGCTGAAATGTCCATGATCGATTTCTCCAAGATCCCGAGGGACAAGGTGGGTCTTGGCTCGGAAGTCGTGCTGCTCGACTTGAACAGCGGGGAAGAGGTAACCTACAAGCTGGTCACCACCGAGGAGGCCGACGCCGCCAAGGGGCGCATTTCGACGAGTTCCCCCATCGGGCGCGGGCTGCTCGGCAAGGAGGCCGGTGACACGGTGAAGATAAGGACTCCGGGCGGCGTCAAGGAATTCGAGATCCGGAAGTTGACCACGATCCACGACGCCACCGAGCGAATATGACTTACACGCGCGCGATCGGCCTGGTGTGCGGCAAGATCATCGATGCCATCGTGCGCGGGCTGGCTCTCTCCCACATCCACCCGAACGTGCTCACCTTCCTCGGACTGGTGGTCAACATCTGGGCCGGCTGGCTGTTCGCGGCCGGCCAGTTCCGCTGGGGCGCCCTGGTGGTGGTCGGCGCCGGCCTGTTCGACATGGTGGATGGCCGGGTGGCGCGCGAGACCAACCGGGTGACGCGTTTCGGGGCTTTCTTCGACTCGGTGCTGGACCGCTATTCCGACCTGGCATTGCTGGTCGGCCTGCTGGTCTATTACGCCTCCATCAACCGCTTCTTTTACATCGTCCTGACGGCGGTGGTGATGACCGGCTCGGTGATGGTCAGCTATACCCGGGCGCGTTCCGAATGCCTGATTCCGAAGTGCAAGGTGGGCTTCCTGGAGCGGCCGGAGCGGGTGGTGCTGATTATCATCGGAGCCCTGTTCGACCGCATGGCCGCGGTGCTATGGGTCATCGCCGCGCTATCCAACCTCACCGTGGTGCACCGCATGATCTATACCTGGCAGGAAACCCGCCGCCTGGAAGCCGCCCAGCTGCGGGCCGGCAGCGAGACCAACGTCCCGGTTCCACGGTAGCGCGGTTCTCCTCGTACGCCGCGATCGTCTGACAATTCGCTCTCGTCTGTACAACAATGTTTTCATGCCAAGACTCGCCTGGACGACCCTCCTGCTGATCGCATCCGCCTGCTGCGCCCCCGCCGCCAATGTGCTTTTGATCGCCGGAAAACCCAGCCACGGCCCCGGAGCGCACGAACATAATGCGGGAATCCTGCTGCTCGAAAAATGCCTGCGCCAGAACAAAGGCGTGGAAACGATGGTGGTCCGCAACAACTGGCCGGAGGACGAAAAGGTGTTCGAAGGCGCTCACACGCTGGTGTTCTACATGGACGGCGGCGGCGGCAATCCGCTGATCCAGGGAGACCGCCTGGCCGCCATCGGCCGGCTCATGAGCAAGGGGGTCGGTCTCGTCCTGCTGCACTACGCCGTCGAGGTTCCCAAGGACAAGGGCGGAGCGGAACTGCTCCAGTGGATCGGCGGCTACTATGAAAGGCCTTACTCGCAGAACCCCATCAACGAGTGCGAGGCGGCCCAGGCTTCTCCCCGCCATCCCATCTCGCGCGGCTGGAAGAGCTTCACCGGGAAGGACGAATACTACTACCGCATACGGTTCCGCGAGAACGATCCGAGGGTTACGCCCATCCTCACGGCTATGCTTCCCAGGGAGGCGCCCAACCGCGAGGTGATCGCCTGGGCCACGCAGCGCGAGGACGGCGGCCGCGGCTTCGGCTTCACTGGCGGCCACTTCCACACCAACTGGGGCTGGACCGATTTCCGCCGCATGGTGCTAAACGCCATCCTCTGGACCGCGCGGCTGGACGTGCCTCGCGGCGGGGCGCGCTGCGACATCTCTCCCGAGGATCTGAAAGCCAACCTGGACGTCAAGCCGGCGCCGCAGCGGTAGCCCGGGGCGCTTACGGAGTCCGATAAACCTCGTACACGCTCCCGTTCGAAAGCGAAACCACGAAAAGGTTCCCGTTGGGCCCGGTCCGGATGTCCGTGCCGATGCCGAAATCCCTCCCGATGAGCAGGTTCTCGCTTTCCGTGATGTCGAACTTGTCGTGGTTGTCCGCGACGCCGTCAACCAGCCTCGAATCGTTCGTTCCGATTCGCATGCGGTTGGGCGAAACGTGGAAGTGGAACAGGTAGCCGCCGGCCAGGGTCGTGCGCGAGGCTCCCACGAACAGATCGCCCGCGTACCGCAGGCCCAGCGCCCGGCTGTTGAGGAACCCGATCCCGGCGGGAGCCACCGCGAACCGCCAGGAGAACTCCGGATCGTGGTAGCGCGCGCCCGGCAGAAGGAACAGCCGCGAGAGCGCCTCCTGAGGACTGTCCGCAATGTTGGCGGGCGGCCAGCGCAATTGCTGCAAAGTGGATGGCGGCCGGTTCACCTCGATGGACTTGAATTCGGCGATCCGCGAGACCGGTCCCATGATCTGCACCCACCCGCCATTCGTGCCGGGCTGCACCCGGTTGATCTCGTCGAACGAGTCGTCTCCGTTCTCCTGAGTCCACAAACTGCCGCTGATGGGATCGAAGGCCATGCCGAAGCTGTTGCGAATTCCGTAAGCGAAGACCTTCTGGAGGTTCTCCCCAACTTCCCCGCCGATAGCCGCCCCGGCGGCGAAGAACGGATTGTCCGCCGGCGTGGAGCCGTCGTCGTTCAAACGCAGGATCACGCCGGTCAGGTGGCTGTCATCCGGCGCCGGGCCGCCGAACTGATCGTCGGGCAGAGGAGGAGCCGGACCGGCGGCCAGGTTCTGCAACTGGCCGCGCCGCCCGTTGTCGCCGATGATGAGGTAGAGCTTGCCGTCCGGCCCGAAGCGCAGGACGCCTCCATCGTGGTTGCCGGCCGGATTCTGAGCCGCATCCCCCTGGCCTGGCGGTACCGGCGCGCCATCGTTCTGAAACGCCCGCAGCTTGATCAGGTTCCGGTCAAAGGTCAGGGTCGAGCCGTTCCATACGAAACGGTCCACCCGGTTGCCGCGCAGCGGCACTGCCAGAATGTCGTTCGTGTCGGCGCCCAGGGCCGGGGTGTCCGGGCATTCCTCCGCCGTGGGAAAGTATGGCGAAGTACCCGGAGGCGCGGCGGCCTGGCAGGTCCAGTACAGGTACACGCCCGGGTTCGACGGAAAGTTCGGATGGAGCGCGATGCCCAGCAGCCCGCGCTCGGATGCGAAATTCACTGCGAGGTCCAGCACCGGGCCCTCAACCGCGCCGCTCCTCACCCGCATGACCCGCCCGGTGGCCTTCTCCAGCACGAGGAAATCGTTGGCGCCGAGGAACGCCATCGAGGTGGGCTGGTTCAGGCCCGAGGCTGCGGTTCGTACCGCCAGGTGTGGAGCCAGCATGGTGGGCGCCGGCGCCTGGGCCCGCACGCTGCGGCCGGCCGCGCCGAGAAACACCAGCGCCGCGACGCCCGCCGCCGTTCCCGCGGCGGTGAGGAAAATATCCCTTCGATTCACATTTCGCATGGTTGTCCCCTACTCCTCTCGATTTGAGTTATCACCCCGTGTTACTTGGGAGTATACCCGCGGCAGGCCGGAACCGGTTCCGCGCAACTTGTGAATTCCGGGAAAAAGGGCTGGCGAATTGGTGGTTTATTCGCGGAAATTGTGAACTCCCGTGGCGGGACGTAGGCCGCGTGTCACTTCCTCGGCCGGCTTTTTGTACCCATGCGAACCGTTGCAGATTTCAGCCGCTCCGCAATTCTCGTGAAGAATCGCTCCACCGTCACGCGGCGCCCGCCCCGCCCGGCTCGCAGGGCGGCTGTCACAGACGCCCGCGCGTGTCGGATTGACACGCCCGCCAGGGAAGTCTCGGACCTGAAACACTTGAAAAGGCGGCCGCCTGACTCTCGCCTCCTTCGGCCCGCGGTTTGCTGCACGAACCCCGTGACCCGCGTTCTCGTTCTGCTTCTGGTCACCGGCGGGAGCTGCCTGGCTCAGTCCGTGTACGCCGCGCCCGGCGATGGCTCGCGGCTCTATTTCCTCTCGACCAACCGGCTGCCTGGAACCGGCCAGTCGTTTCGCCCCAAGCTGTTTTCCTGGGACCCCTCCGGCCATGTCCAACTGGTGTACGAAAGCCCCGAGTGGTGGCTGGCCACTTTGTCCATCACCACCGACGGTTCCCTGGCCGCCTTCTCCGCAACCTGCGATTGCCCGGCCAAAGCGCGCGGCCTGCTCCTGCACACCGCCACCGGCGAGGTGGAGGAGGTGGGCTCCCAGGCGGTGATCAGCCGCAACGGGCGCTACCTGTTCACCGGGAACGCCCTGGTCGACCGCCTGACCGGGGAATCCCGCCCCACGCCGGCGGCCGCCTTTGTCGGCTCCGACGGCTCCGTGCTGTATAAGGATCTGAGCAACCTGCACCGCATCGAACCGGACGGAACGGACCGGGTGGTGATGGGCGGCTTGCGTTTCGGCTTGATCGCGGACGCCGATGAGAATGCCGAAACCGCCGTTGTGGTGCCCGGCCCGACCACCCCGCTGGTGCTCAACACCCGGACCGGAGAGCGGGTGGACCTCATAGAACTGGGGGCAGCCACCGGGCACCCCGCGTATCTCTCCGCCGACGGGCAGCAGGTCTTCTTCGCGGTCTACCTGCCGCCCCATCCCGGCTACCAGGTGATGATGTGCCGGAGCGACGCCACCGCCTGCAGGCTCCTGACAACGCCTCCGATCACCGCCTATCCCGCCGCCATCTCGGGCGACGGTTCCACGGCTTACGCGCTCTACCGGGACCGTCTGCTGCGCATCGACACCGCCACGGGACGGACGGAGCAGCCCTTCGTCATCCCCGTCTTCTACCCGGTCCAGGACGTGCTCGTGCCGGGCTCGCTGGTGCGCTTCACCGCCTGGAACGCGGGCCGGAACGCGACCCTCAACGGAGAAGAGCTTCCGGTGCTGGCGAGCGCGGAGGAAAGCCTCATCGTGCAGATTCCATGGGAGGCCGCCGGGGAGGCGCAGTTCACTCTGTGGGGCGGGGACTCGCCCTTCGAAACCTCCACGCGCGTCTATCCGCTGGCCGGCTTCCATCCGCAGGCTTTCGCCTCGCCGGACGCCGCGCCGCTAGAAAACAGCGCCTATCGCCAGGACTGGAGCGCCACGACCTATGAGAGTCCCGCGCTGCCCGGCGAAATCGTGCACATCTACGCGGTGGGCCTGGGCGAGGTGGATTGCCCGGTGGAAACCGGCCGGCCGGCCCCGCTTGACCGTCTCTGCCGGATCACCCGGACCGTCAACTGGCAGTGGACCACCGGCGCGGGCACGGTGGCCGCCGAAGTGCTCTTCGCGGGCCTGGCTCCGGGGACGATCGGAGCCTATCAGATCGACGTACGTGTACCCTCCGGCCCCGGCGCCGAGTTCATCGAACTTTCCGACGGGCAGGTAAATCCGCGGGTAGCCATCGTGCGCGTGGTCCGGCCGTAGCGGCTATAAGTGCATCTTGCACCTACTGAGCGGGAACTGCTAGGGTGGTATTGCACCCGGAAGTTACTTATGGACAAGAACAAGAGCATCGCACTATTGAATCAGGCCGTGGCCGACGAGTTGCAGGCCGTACACCAGTACATGTATTTTCATTTCCACCTGGACGATCAGGGCCTGAGCCCTCTGTCTCAGCTGTTCAAGCGCATCGCCATTCAGGAGATGGGGCACGTCGAAAGCCTGGCCGAGCGGGTCCTGTTCCTCAAGGGCGACGTGGACATGCGCCCGGCCGGCGGAGTGGAGCCGGTGACCGAACCTGAGCAGATGCTGGCGAAGGCCGCGCACATGGAGGAGGAGAGCGCGAAAGCGTACAACGCCGCGGCGCTGGAGTGCGGAGCCAATGCCGACTCCGTGTCCAAGCAGATCTTCGAGCAGCTCGTCGCCGACGAGGAGCGGCACTTCGACGAGTACGACAAGCAACTCGACAACATCAAGCGCTTCGGCCCCAGCTACCTGGCGCTGCAGTCCTTCAGCCGCGCACCGGAAACCGGCGGAACGGCCGGCAGTTGACCGCGGTGTTCAGAGGTCCAACGTCAGAACCGCGGCTTCCGGCGCCTCCTCATACAGCAGGGCGCATTGCTCCCAGCGCTGCCGGCGGCGGGCCCGCAAAATGTGCCGGGCAATCACGAGCAGTGTGAACAGGGCGGCGAAAGCGGCCGGGTTGGTGGAACTGTGTAGGATGAGTTTGCCGGCGGGCGCCAGCAGCGGGATCGCCAGGCAGTAGCGCATCACGGTGAGCCACACGGGTTGCCTGCCGGGCAGGTAGGAGCAGGTGAAGGGTATCTTCCTCCACTGCCGAAACATCGCCTCGAACCACAAGAGCGCCCCGAGCAAGCCGAGGACCGTGGCTGCCGCGGCCCTCGTCCAGCCCAGGATCGCGGCCGCGGCTGGAAGCCCGGCCAGGAACACCGGCACGATGCCGCACCAGACGACGAAGCGCTCCACTGCCGCCAGCCAGGTGCGGCGGCCGTCCCGGTCCAGGCTGCGGAAAAGCCAGTTGGCGGGAAGCGCGGCCGGCAGGGTGAAGACGCAGCGCAAACCGTTGACCGCCAGCATCGCCAGGGCCAGCGGCGCCGCCACCGCCAGCAGGCCGTACATGCCTTGATCGCGCAGCGAGGGACGGGCGGAATCCAGCGCTGCCCCGATCACCCAACCCAGCGCCAGGCCGGCGTAGGCCAGCAGGATCAGGCGGTGGCTGCCGCTGCGAGCCAGCGTCTTGCCGATGAAGGCGAAGACGGCCTGCTCGCGCGGGTCGGCAATGCAGCGCTCCAGTAGCCACGACCCGGCGCCGCTCGAATGAGCGCCGCGCTCCGGCGGCGCTTCCAGCAGCAGGCGCCGGTACCGGTGGTAGCTGAGCAGGTAGGCCAACAGGGCGGCAAGCGGAGGCGCCGTCATGGCCAGCACTGCGCCGCGCGCCGCCTCCCAGGGCCCGGTTACGATCGCCTCCCGCAGACCCAGGAACCACACCGGCGGCGACCAGGCGGCATCCGCCGGCTGGTGCTGCAGCAGCGGCAGCGCGCCCAGCGTGGCGATGAACAGCCCGGCCTGCGCAGCCAGCGACGCCCGCGTGAACCAGCCGCCCGGGAGAATGTGGAGCAGGACGCCCTGCAGCGCGAGCAGGCTGAAGAAGACGAATGTGCAGGCCCCGGCCGTGGCGCAGAAGTTGCCGGCGAGGTTCACGAATGCCGAAGGGTTCTCCTGCAAAGGACCGGACGTAACCGCATGGAACGAAGCGGCCAGCGGCAGGCTCAACGCCAGGACGAAAGCGGTGAACAGCAGCAGGAGCGCGGTGAACTTCGCCAGAAAGACTTGCCGGAGGCTGACCGGCAGCGCCGCCAGCACCATGCAGTCCCGGACTCCGGGGAACAGGGACTTCCACTGAAGCAGCGTCAGCAGCCCGGTCAGGGCCATCGCCACCGCGATGAACGAGAGCAGGTCGCCCCGCACCCACTTCCGGTAGAGTTGGACGGTGCGCCCGGTGGCGTCCTTCTTCAGGACGGGGAAGACGACGCGCTCGGTCTGGTAGGCCCCGGACTGCACGTACAGCTCGTAGCTGTACCGCAGGCTGTAGGTTTTCAGAACCAGGATGCCCGCCGAGAGCAGCATGGCGAAAACGCCGATGACCACCTTGCGCCATTCGCCGGTCGTGGCGGCCATTTCGCTATCGAAGAAGCCTGCCAGGAAATGGCGCAGCAACTCGAAGCCCGGACCGTGGGTTTCCTCGAGCCAGGTCTGCAGACGGATCAGCATACGGCCACAACGGCCAGCATGCGGCGCGCCGCGGCATCCGTGTCTTCGGCCTGTGTGACGTGAGCGAAAACCGCTTCCAATGACGATTCCGACATCAGCTCTCGCAGGCCTGCCACCGAATCGTGCGCTACCACCCGGCCCCGGTTGAGGATCAGGACGTTGTGGCACAGCTTCTCGACCGTCTCCAGCACGTGCGAGCTGTACAGCAGCATCTTCCCGCGCCCGGCCAGTCCCCGGAGCAGGCTGCGCAGGATCATGGCGGCGCCGACATCCAGTCCCGAGAACGGCTCATCCAGAATCAGCAGTTCGGGATCGTGCAGCAGTGCGGCCAGCAGCAGGATCTTCTGCCGCATGCCCTTGGAGTAGCCGGCCAGCATCGAATGGCGGTCTTCCCAGAGACCGGCCAGGTGAAGCAGCTCGTCCATCTTGGGCTCGAGCAGGCGGCGCGGCAGGCCGCGCAGGCGCCCGGCCAGTTGGAGGTGCTCACGGCCGCTCAGATGCGTGTAGAGGTACGGCTCCTCCGGCACATAGCCGATTCTGCGCTGGAAACCTCTGAGGTCCTCGCGAACGTCCCGGCCGTGAAAAGCGATGCGGCCGGAGGTAGGCTCCAGCAGGCCGGTCAGCATCTTCACCGTGGTGCTCTTCCCCGCCCCGTTCGGCCCCAGATAGCCCAGGATTTCACCGGGGCGGACGGAGAAGCTTACATGGTCCACCGCCGGTATGCCGCTGAAGCACTTGGTGAGGCGGTGGACTTCCAGCATGCCCCAGTAGACACCGGTGGGGTCCGTCCGGTTCCGCCCCGCGCCGGGTTGAGCTTTCCGGGACGCCGTTGCCGCGTGTACCCCTGAGGGGGATTGGAAAAATGAGCCCGCACAGCGCCGGCCGGTCGACGGAAGCGATCCCGGCCGGTTTGAGAGACCGCGTCCTGGAGCGGCTGGGCCTCGGTTCAGTCCCTTTGCCGGATCTGGCGGGTCTCCGCGCCGTCTACCAGGCCTGGTGTTCCGAGGTTCCCTTCGATAATGTGCGTAAGATGATTGCGCTGCGCGCCACGCCGGACCTTCCGCTTCCCGGCGCCCGGGCCGTGGACTTCTTCCGGGACTGGCTGGACAGCGGGGCCGGCGGAACTTGCTGGCCGACCAGCAATGCCCTTTTCCAGTTGCTCCGTGCGCTCGGGTTCGAGGCGCAGCGCATCTCCGGCTGCATGCGCGACCTGGGCGTTGTCAACCACGGCAGCGTCAAGGTCGCGGTCGAAGGCCGGGAGTGGCTGGTGGACTCCTCCCTGCTCTCCAACGCGCCTCTGCCCCTGGATCAGGCCGTTTTCGTTCTGGACAGTCCGGTTCTCAGCATCGAGGTGGAGTTCAACGACTCAACGCACGTGGTCTGGAGCCATACGCCGCCGGGCAGCGGCTACCTGCCCTGCCGCCTGCTTCCCGTTTCCGTCAGCCATGACTTCTACCTCGCCCGGTACGAGGATTCCCGCTCGCGAAGCCCGTTCAACCAGCGCTTGTACGCCCGCAGGAACCTCCCGGGGGAGAACCTGGTGCTGGTGGGCAACGCGAGGTTCTCCAAGACCGCGGAGGGAGTGCGAAGCCGGGTGCTGACACCGCAGGAACTGCGCGAGTCGTTGTGCCGGGAGATCGGCTTGTCCGAGCGCCTAGTGGACGAATGGACCGGCTGCGGCGGCCTGGCGGACTCCTTCGCCCCGCCATCCGGACCGGCCGCTCCACCGGTTGACAGGAGGCCGCCATCGCAGCGCGGCCCTGCTTCTACCGGAACCGCAGCGTCACCGGATTGGCCGGCTGTCCGTCCACTGTGAGCGTAAGCGGCACTTCGCCGCGGTGCAGCAAACTGCGCGGCACCTTGACATTCACCTGGTCGAGCCCGATGAAGCCGCCGTTGGCGCCCGCGTACTGCACCTCCGCATCCACCCCGCCGATCTGCGCCCGGACGGCGGACAGTGACGTGCGATTGCGGATCCCGGTCCCGTACAACTCCAGGAAGAGCTGATCGGATTCGCCGCCCAGGTCCAGCAGCGCGGGAACGCAGCCGCTGGTCCCGCACTGAAACACGGGCGGCGCCGACCGCGGCCCGATCCCGGGGACGAACCATGCGAGCGCGGCGGGCACCCCGCTGCCGTTCGCGTTGGCCGTATAGAGGGCCGGCGAAACCGGCGCGATGTTCACCTGCCCCTCGGCGATCGCCTGCCCGCGCTGCATTACCCTGATCGCAGCCGGGCCGGAGGGAAGGTCTCCGGGAACCACGAAGTTGATCTGCTCCGGAGAAATGAAGAACAGCGGGCACGTGCGGCTGTTGATCATCACCGAAGTATCGGCCAGGACGGTGGGCAAGGGAGCCCCTCCGGCCAGTTGAATGGTGGAGCCGAAGCCGAAGCCGAAACTGCTGGCGATCGAATCGGGAGCCAGACCCGCCCCGCGCAGGTAACTGGCCGACGAGACGGCGCTCAGCCCGCCGGGGCACTCCGGGCAGACCACGGTGGACAGCGTGGCCAGGCCGCGCGTGGCCGAATAGAACGGCTTCACCGGACTCTGCATCCAGGCGTAAGAAGTCCCCTGCGGCGCCCGGGCCTCGCCCCGCGCCGCGAAGTGCTCGTAGAAGGCCATCTCGTCGGCGCTCATCAGCCGCCCGTGGCTCAGCACGGCCGTGCCCAGGCGGAAATCGGTCTGCGCGCTCCCCGCGCCCGGCGAGCGCTGGCCCGCGCTCGCGATCACGTCCTCCACTTTGAAGCGCGTGACCGGACCCTGAAGGGTTCCGTTGACGACCTGCTGTTGCTGGTTCTGAAACACGAAGTACTCGGGCACTCTTCCCGCGGGCAGCAGGCCCATCAGGTACAGTTCCAGGTCATTGAACTCGTCCGGGTAGCGGGTGAACCTGGCCCGGTACGAATTGCCGTCCTGCGCGGTCAGTTCATACGGAAAAGTGCCTCCGGCGCCGCCCACGTTGATCCCCATCATCCCGTACCCGATGCTGCCCATGGGCCAGTGGGGGATCTCGTTGGTCAGGAACGGCAATCGCAGGAAGCAGCACCAGCGGTGGCCCAGTTCGTGGGACAGCGCCGCCTCGGCCAGGTCGAACAGGTTGTCGTTGGGGAAATGCACGATGCCCTGCAGGCGGCTGCCGCTGCCGTAAACGGCGCCCTGGTTCATGAGGTCGGCGCCGATGCCCCGGGTGTCGTTCCTCACTCCCATGTAGTACCGGTTCTCGCCGCCGATGCCGTCGGCCACAAAGGCCAGGAAATCGAAGTCGTCGCCCCGGTAGGAATAGAAGCGCCGGACGAAATCGGTTGGGACGTTCTTCGTCAGGAACAGGTACTGGTTGTCGTCCCTCAGGTTGAGCACATGCCGGGTCATCTGCGCCTGTCCGGCCGTTCCCGACACGCTCCGGACGGCCACGTCGGGCATGGTGTCGTCGCGGATGTTGGCGTTCAGGTTGATGCGCCCGGCCAGGTTGGCCCCGTCGTACTCTTCCAGGTAGCCGTACAGGTTGTGCCCCACACCCTGCTTGTAGTCTTTGAAAGCAGCCTGAGCCGGGAACTCCACCACCCACACGCCGGGCGAGACCTGCTGGGCCGGGATCGGCCCGCCGCCGATGTTCAACACCGCCTCGACACGCGAGGGCTTGGGATCGAATGTGGCCGTGATCCGGATGGTTCCCGGCTGCCCGTAGCGCAGCACGCGCGGTTCAATCGCCGTCCGGTACTTCCAGTTGCAGTAGTTTTCGGCTGCATGCAGCGCGCCGAGGGAGAGAAAGCCGATCAGCAGGGCTTGGCGCATGGGTGAATCATACCTGACAATCCGGAAGATGAATCAGAAAGCCGCATACGGGACTACCATTACCCGGCGGCTTTCAAAACCAGGACTGTGGTATCATCCTCGCGCGCGTTCCCTGCAGTCCATCCATCCACCGCCTTGCGGATTGACTCGGCTAGGGCGGCGGCGGGGGAAGACAGACGCTCCTGACAGTGCCGGGAGAGGCGCTCTTCCCCGAACTCCTCCCCGCCGGCATCGGGCGCTTCGCTAACACCGTCGGTGTAGATCACCAGAAGCGATCCGGGAGCCAGCAGCAGCTCAGCCTGGCTGAACGACGCCTCGCGAAACAGACCCACCGGCAGGCCACCCGTCTCCAACCGTAGCGGCGGACCTCCTCCGGAATCGAACAGCAGCGGCGGGCAGTGTCCCGCGTTGGTGTAACGCAGCCGGCTTGTTTCGCAATCGTACTCGGCCCAGAACAGCGTCACGAAGCGATTGTCCGGGATGCGTCCCCAGAGGTCCCGGTTGATTTCAGTGACCAGGCGGCAGGGGTGCGGCATCTCAGCCCCGCCGCCCGGTCCGTTTCCGTGGATACGAAGGAGGGCCCGGGCGATGGCCTGCAGGTTGGACATGAGTAAAGCGGCGGCCATCCCCTTCCCACTCACGTCCGCGCACAGCAGGCCGATCCTGCCGGGCGCCAGTTCCATAGCATCGTACAGGTCGCCGCTCACTATCCGCGCCGGTTCGCAATGGGCGGCGAGTTCAACCCCTGGGATGGCGGGCAGTTGCCGGGGGTAGAGTGACCGTTGGGTCTCCCCCGCCAGCCGGATTTCCTCCTCCAGGCGTGCCTTGGCTCGCGTCTCTTCCATCATCCGCTCGAGTGAAGCCGCCATCTGGTTGACGCCCTCGCTGAGAACAGCCAGTTCCTGCGGCCTCTGGACATCTACGCGGTGGGCCAGTTGCCCCGTGCCGATGCGCCGCACCCCAGCGGCCAGAGTTTCGACCGCGGAGGCGATGCGGTGGATGATCCCCAGCACCAGGCGGAATGTAAGTACTTCAATCGCCAGAAAGACCACTCCGATAGCGGGCAGCAGCCAGACCCAGGCCGCGCTGCGTTGCCCGTACTGGGCTGCCTGGCGCACGGCCAGGTCGAAACGGGGCTGCACGCGGACCAGCACCTTGTCCACTCGACCACCGCTCTGCCAGTCATGCGCCGTCATCACCACGGGCACATACTCCGAGCCACGGGATCCGGTCCAGCCGAGGATCCGGCGGAGAGCCAGCCAGCTGGGAGCCGGCGGTGTCTGTCTCTGTTCTCCCGGAACTGCAGCGGGCCTGCCTCCCGGCGGCCCGGCGCCCGAGCGCCGCGACCTGCCTTGGGGAGGGCCCGGCGTCTCGACCCGCAACCCGGAAGCTTCGGACAAAACTTGTGCTACCTCAGCGGAGACCGCCATACGACCAATGGAGGCGACGCGGCACGAACCCTCGCGACCCTGGACGACCGCCTTAACCAGAACCCGGTTCTCCTCGGAAACTACTCCGTGGAAACCGCCGTCTCCCAGCCATGACGGAATGACGCCGGGACCCACGTTGCCGCAACTCACTGCGCGCTCGACTCGCAGAGGCAGCCCGGCGCCCAGCGGGTGATCCGTGGCGGCGGCCGGGGTGCGAAGTGATCGCTCCGTTGCGCTCAAAGTCACGCGCGCCAACAGTTCCACCTGACGCTCGATGGTATTGACCGCGGCCCGCTGCACCAGCATGCCAACCAGAAGCCCGCCAAAAATGATCAGAAGAAAGATCGAAGCCAGTGCGGAAAGGAGAAAGGCAAGCACGAGCTGCCAGCGGATTTGGCGCAACGGCCGCCGGAAAAAGGTGAGGCGCTGATTCACGGATTCCATTTCCTTCCAAGGTTCAGGAGGCAGCGGCACGTGCGGGGCCAACCGCCGGCCTCTGATCATACTGCCCTCCCGTCGCAGGCGGCCGCAATCTTTGCGGAAACCCGAAAGTGCACGTGCAGATCCTGCGCCCGCCCGGGAAACCGGCCGTCCCGTTTGCCGTCATTTCAGATGGCGGTCGAACCAGGCGAAGGCCTCGTCCTGCATGGCCACGTTGAAGGTGTGCGGCACGTCGTAGAACCGTCCGGTAAAGGCCTCCTCAGCACCCGCTTTCCGGTAGATGGCGGCAAGTTTCGCCACGCTCTGCTCCATGCCTGCCGGGGGATAGAGTGCGTCCCTCCTGCACTGCTGCACCAGCAGCGGTTTCGGCGCCCGCAGCGCCACCACGTCCGGCAGATCCAGCCGACGATGCACGCCGGGAATGAAATGCACGAACGAGTGGGTGTCCATGTGCCGCCGGATCATGGAGCGCACGGTGGACATGAACCCGACCACGCAGCCGGCCGCGATGCGGTCGTCCAGCCCCGCCAGCAGCAGCGAACGGTATCCGCCGAGTGAAACCCCCACGCAGCCGATCCGAGCCGGATCGACCTCCGGCCGGGTGACGAGGTAATCGACCGTGCGCATGTCGTCCCAGGCCACTATTCCCGGCCAGGTCCAGCCGGCATAGGCCAGCGACTTCACCAGCGTCGATTCCTTCCGGCGACACACGGCATTCAGATGCTGCACGTCTTCCACGGAATAACGGGAACGGTCCCATCCGTACTTCAGATCCTCGTCCAACATGAGCCGCCGCTCGCCGAACGGGAACGCGTCGATGGTGATGACCACGTACCCGCGCCTCGCGAGGGCCGTCGCCGTCGGGCGCCCCCCGTAGTTCCGCTGATGGTACTCGACCATCACCGGGTGATTCGTGCCGAAGTCGATCACCTTCTCCTTTCCGAAGATGAACATACCGCCGTGCGAGTGCAGATCGACGATGGCCGGAAGGCGTCCCTTCCCTTTCCTGGGTATGTGGACGTAGGCGGGTACGCGGAATTCGGGCCGGGTGGAGAAGACGATCTTCTCGCGAATCAGGTCGCCCAGGTCCTGGCGGTCCACCACCTCCGGACGCGGTGAAACCGGCGCCGGGTCCTCCCCGAAGGCGCGCAGTACCCGTTTGCGCCCCTCCGTCCGGTACTCCTCCAGGGAACGCCAGCGCCCGCTCAGGAAGGAATCGGGGTGCTCCCCGCGCCCGGCCAGTTGTTCGATCTCAGGGAGCAGCGACCCGGAGTCGGCGTCCGCGGGACGCGAGTCGCGGGGCTGATCGGGCGGCGGCCCTCCGGCTTCGCCGGCAGCCAGCCTGCCTCCGGATGCTCCGATCACCGCCATCGCCTGGCGACGGTCCAAATTGCGGTATTCTGCCATTCTCCGATCGTAGTCCGTTGGAAGCGGCTGTGCGACAGGCGCCGACAAGCGCCGACAGGCGCCGCCCGCGCGGTACAATGCCCTTTCCGGAAACGCTCATGTCCATCTTCATCCCGTCCCCGTCCCGGCTCGGAAGTACGCTCGCATCCCTTTTTGAGAACCAGGCGCAGCAGCGCCCGGAAGCGATCGCTCTGGTGTTCCGCGACGTTTCGCTCTCCTACGGTGAACTCAACCGCCGCGCAAACGCTCTCGCGCACCTTCTGGTGAAACGCGGCCTGAAACGGGGAGACAACGTCGCCCTGCTGGTCGACCGCTCCCCCGCGATGATAACCGCGCTGCTGGCCATCCTCAAGGCGGGAGGCGCCTACGTTCCGCTTGATCCCGCCACACCCGGCCCGCGGCTGCGCTTCATGATCTCCGACGCCCGGCCGCGGATCGTTCTGACGCAGGATGCTTACGTGGACAGGCTGCGCGGCGTTGCGTGCGAAGTGCTGCCGCTGGACTCTCTCTCGACTTCCGGATTCAGCGCCGACAACCCGCGGCTCGAAGCCTCGCCGGATGACCTGGCCTACCTCATGTACACCTCCGGCTCTACCGGCCAGCCGAAGGGCGTGGCCGTGCGGCAGCGGGGCATTCTGCGTCTCTTCAAGAACCAGGACCTGGTCCCGCTGGGTCCCGGTGAAGTGCTGTTGCAGGTGAGTTCCATCGGGTTTGATCCCTCCGCCTGGGAGATTTGGGGGGCCCTGTGCCAGGGGGCGCGGCTCGTCTTGTACCCGCAGCCGGAGGTCTGCGCCCGTTCGCTGGCCGAGGTCCTGCGGAAACATCGCGTGACCACCCTGTTCCTCACCCCGGGCGTGTTCCAGTTGATGGTGTCCGAGCGCCTCGAAGGGCTGTCCGGCCTGCGCCGGTTGCTGGTGGGCGGCGACGTCCTGCCCGTCCGGGCGGCCCGGAAGCTTCTCGCAACGTCCTGGCCCGGCGTGTTGATCAACGCTTACGGACCCACCGAGGTCAGCGTCTTTTCCACTTTCCACCCCATGCGCGCGGGGCAGAGTTTGGGCGAGCGCGTGCCGATCGGGCAGCCCGTTTGCGACACCCGGGCCTGGGTGTTGGACTCCGCGCTGAAGCCGGTTGCCCCCGGGGAGACGGGCGAGTTGTATCTGGGCGGGACGGGCCTGGCGCAGGGCTACTGGAACCGCCCGGACCTGACCGTCGAGAGTTTCATCCCGAACCCGTTCTCCACCGAGGCCAGCGACCGTCTCTACCGCACCGGCGATCTGGTCCGCCGGCTTCCGGACGGCGTTTTGGAGTTCCTCGGGCGGAAAGACAACCACGTGCGCATACGGGGCTCACGGGTGGAACTCGGCGACGTTGAGGCCGCGATGATCAAGCACAGGGCGGTGGGCCAGGCGGCGGCCGTGGTAGACCGTTTTGGCGAATCCGGTGAGCAGCTGGTGGCTTTCTACACCGCCGGCCCCGGCGGACCGTCTGCAGCCGAGCTGCGCGAATTTCTGGGCCAGAGCCTGCCGCCCATCATGGTGCCGGCGCATTTTCTGAAGCGGACCGCTCTCCCCCTCACGCTCAGCGGCAAAGTGGACCGCAAGCGCCTGGCGGAGGAAGCCGCACTCGCCCGTCTCGGCCGGCAGGCCCCTCTTGTGGCGCCGCGCACGCCGGTCGAGCAGGAGCTGGCCGCTATCTGGCAGGAGAACCTGGGGATCGCGGGCGTCGGCATGGACGACGGTTTCGTCGAACTGGGCGGCCATTCCCTGGTGGCGGCGAAGATCGTGGCCGAGGTGGAGCGCAAACTCGGCGCGAGCGTCTCCCTGCAGTCGCTGTTCGAGGACGCAACGGTAGCCCGCCAGGCCGCCCGCGTGGAAGCACAGCGAAAGCCCTGACCGGCTTCAGCGCAAGGCGTCTTCGAGATCGCGAGCGAACGCGCGCAAAGCTTCCACTTCGGCGGGGCCGGCCTCGCGCTCCAGATCCCGCGCGACAAAGAAACAGCGCTCTCCGCGCCATACCGGCACCGCCATACCCTGCCCGGTGAGGATTCCCGCGCTGCCGATCGAGCCGAAGCCGTCCCCGCAGCGCTCCACCAGGGCGATGAAGCCGCCGCGTTCGAACACGAAGTGAGTAGTGATCTCCAGGGCGGGCAGCAATTGAATGCCGGCGGCAGCCAGCCGCTCGAACCGCTTCTCGAGCACGGAACGCCTACATCTTGTAGCGGCCCATGTCCTCGTCGCTCAGGCCTTCGAGCCAGCGGCGCAGCTCGTCGTTGCTGACCTTCTCGGCCACCGAGGCCGCCAGCTTGGACGATTTCAGCACGCCGTCTTCGACGAAAATGGGGCAATCCAGGCGCAGCGCGAGGGCCAGAGCGTCGCTGGGGCGGGAGTCCACGCTGATGATCTCCCCTTCCTTTTCCAGCCAGATCAAAGCGTAGAAGGTGTCTTCCTTGAGTTCGCTGACGACCACTTTCTGCACTTTTGCACTGAGGCCCAGCAGGAGGGTCTTGATCAGGTCGTGGGTCATGGGCCGCGGCGTGGTGACCTTCTCGATCTCGAGGGCGATGGCGTTGGCTTCGTAGATCCCCACCCAGATCGGAAGCACGGTATTGCCGTTCACGTCCTTCAGGATCACGATCGGCATGTTGGTGACGGGGTCCATCATTAAGCCGCGGATTTTCATTTCGACTTCCATACGACCCTCCTCAATTCATTACACCATATCCGGCTTTGGCCCTCAGGCGCGCAACACCGCTTCGCCAACCAGTGAGTTGGGTCCCGCGCGGGTGACGCGCACGGAAACGTAGCGGCCGAGCAGCGAGTCGCCGTTGGTGGCCGGTGAAGCGAAATTCAGCACACGGTTCTGGGAGGTGCGGCCGATCCATTGACCCAGCGCGGCGTTGCGCCCCTCCACCAGCACCTCTTCGACCGAGCCGATCAAGGCGCTGTTCCGCCGGATCTGGATGGAGCGCTGCTTTTCCTGAAGGATAGTCAGCCGCCGGCCTTTCTCCTCTTCGGGAACCGCCCGGTCCAGGTTCAGCGCGGCGGTGTTAGGACGCGGAGAGTATTTGAAGCTGAAGATGGAGTCGTATTCGACCTCGTCCAGCAGTTGCAGCGTGCGGTGGAAATCTTCCTCCGTTTCCCCGGGGAAGCCCACGATGATGTCGGTGGTAAGGGAGATGTTGCGCGGCGACGCTTTCAGCCACTCGATCCGCCGCATGTACTCGTCGCGGCCGTAGAGCCGCTGCATGCGAGCCAGCACGGCATCCGAGCCGGATTGCACCGGCAGGTGGACGTGATTGCAGATGGCAGGATGGGCGTCGATGACCTCCACGATGTCGCGCCCGAAGTCGCGCGGGTGCGAGGTGGTAAAGCGCACTCGCCGGATGCCCGGAACGGCGGCCACGCGCGACAGCAAGGTGGCAAAATCCCACCCGGCCGGGGAGGGATCGCGGTAGCTGTTCACGTTCTGCCCCAGCAGCTGGATCTCGGTGTAGCCGGATCCGGCCAGTTGGCGGGCCTCTTCCATGATGCCGGCGCTGGTCCGGCTGCGCTCCGGACCGCGGGTGAACGGAACCACGCAGTACGCGCAGGACTTGTCACAGCCCTCGATAATCGTGATGTAGGCGCGGTGCGGGTTGTCGCGCCGCGTCAGCGGCGTTTCGAAAGTCTCGCCGCGGTTCAGGCTCAGTCCGGTGACCCGGTTCTCTCCGGCTTCCAACTGCACCAGCAGTTCGGGCAGCCGGCTGTAGCTGGCCGACCCGCACACCAGGCTGACGTGAGGAGCCCGTTCAAAAATCCGCTCGCCTTCCTGCTGCGCCACGCAGCCCAGCACGCCGAATACTTTGCCCTTCCCCGATCCGCGCTTGAACTGCTGCAGGCGGCTGAAGACCTTCTGTTCGGCCTTGTCCCGGATGCTGCAGGTGTTGTAGAGAACCAGGCCGGCCTCCTCGGGCGTCTCCACCGGAGAATAGCCGTTCCGGATGAGCGTGCCGATCACCTTTTCGGAATCGTGCGCGTTCATCTGACAACCGAAGGTTTCGATATAAAACGTCTTGGCGGGCACCTTCTCCAATTATATTACCGGCGTCGTATGGATCGCGCTCGCGAAGCGCTCTAGGCTGAGAGTATGCTCGCCCGGGTCGTGCTTTGCCTAAGCCTGGCAGGCGTTTCCGCGGCTCAGCGGGAGACCGTCTATACCATCGATCTGAACGGCGGGCGCGTTCCCGGCCTGGAGGTCAGCCGCGTGGAGACTCCGGCGGGCGAGCGGCGAACCACCAGCGTCACCTCCATTAACGGCCGCGAGGCGCCCCTGGAGACCGTCGAGGAGCGACTGGTCTCCAGCGGGCCGGACGCCCGCATCGTGGAGCGCACGGTCGTGCGCTACAGTCCGGACGGTCGTCCGGAACCGGCGGAGAGAATCCGTATCGAGGAGATCCGCCGTCCGGACGGCGGAACGACCCGGCGGTCAACTACCTGGCGGAGGGACATCAACGGCAACTTGCAGCCGGCCGGGCGCAGCGTCAGTGAGAGCCGGCCGTCGGGCGAAACCCGGAGTGTGATTGAACGCCCCGGCGCCGGGGGTGTCCTGGAGGTCGTGGAACGCGCCACCCGGATGGAGCGCGGCAACACCGCTGAAACGGTCACCTTCGGCCGCGATGCGAACGGCAGCTTCCATCCGGTGCGCCGCGAGGTGACCTCAACTTCGGTGGACGGTAATGCGACCGTCGAGGACAGCACTCTCTACACTCCCGCGCACGGCGGTTTCGAGCCTGCCGGCCGGCGGGTGGTCCGGACAGTGACCCGCCCCGGCGGCCTCAAATTGCGAGAGATCGAGATCTATTCGAGACTGGGCGCCGAGGTCGCCTCGGAGCCGCGATTACAGCGCAGGGTGCGCGAGGAGGAGAGCGCAGGCCCGGGAGGCACGGTCCTCCGGATCACCAGGGTTCGCGACCCTCAGGACGAGGACTTTCGCGTCGTGAGAGAGACCCGCATCGAACCGCACTAACCGCCAAGGCTGCCTGTTGCAAATGAGGGCATCCGGCATCCACGATGGGCAATGCCGGCTTCCGGCTGCAGAAAGTGAAACGCAAACTGCGGAACGCCCGGCCCCACAGATGCCTTATCCGTGCCCGAAGTACATCAGCCAGCCCAGACCGAACAGGGCCAGCATGAAGCAGCCGAACACGTAAAGACCGTAGCGGATCTGTTCGCGATCCCCCCGCTTGGTCACCACGCCGAAAACAACCGCGGTGAAAAAGGCGAAGAGAAGAGCCGCCTCGAAATGGGAGAGGTTCACCTTCGGCATCAGTTCTTCCTCCCCGCCGCGATTTCGTAAGCGTCAACCATCGCCAGCACGTTGAGCAGGCCCGCCCCCACCAGGAACTTGGTCCCGTAATCGTGCACATGCCCGGCCACGTCGGACTGCGAATACCCCAGCCAGGTGGCGATGAAGTACGGCAGTCCGGCCGCCATGTCGCTGAAGAACCCGCCCCAGTTGATGATGATGGTCAGCAGGTCTCCGGACTGGCCTTGAAACATGGCGCCGCGCATCATCAGGCCGAACAGGAACATGCCCACGATCGCGAAGAACAGCAAGCCCGCGCGGACCCGGTGCTTTAACAGAAAGTGGCCGCCGCCGGGAATCAGCCAGCCCGTCACCACCGCCGGAAGCCACACTTTGAGCGGCGGCATCGGCTGCTTCGGCCGTTTCTCCTTAGCCATAGTCCTTTCTTCGAGTTTAGCATGCAGGCTCGCGCTCTCCGTCGGTTTCGACACCCTGGAACGGGCCTTGCGACAAGCCGGCCGCTCGTCTTCCCCCCGAGACGCTTCTGTGCCTGTGCACACTTCCCTGGCGCGGGTGCATCACGCCCACCAATGCCTGATCAACGAAGGCTGCGGGAACCGGGTAGGTCTGGCCGCCGTACTGGATCCCGCCACCGAGGCGGAATCGCGCGTCGAAACACCGCCCTCGATGCCGGCCCGCGCGGCGCATCCCGGGGTGGAGAACGGCCGGGTAGTGGAAGAGACCGGAAACCGCTGTCCTCCGGCACGTGCGGAACGTTGAAAACCGCGCCCTGACAGTCTGCCTTCCCGATGTACACTTATCTGCATATGCAACGCAGGGATTTTCTGGAAATGGGAGCGGCCCTGGCTACTACCCAGGCGGCCGCCTTCGGGCAGGCCAAGGGAGGAAAGAAGCGAAGCGGCCGGCCCGCTTTGATGAAGCTCGGCACCCAGCACGGCGACTCCGACGAAGTGCTGAGTGTGATGGCGGCGTTCGGCGTGAATCATATCTGCGGCAACGCGCCGTCCATGAAGTTCGATGAGAACTGGTCGGTGGACGGGTTGTCGCGCTTCCGCGAGCGCGTCGAAAAGCACGGCATCAAGCTGGAGATGGTCTCTCTGCACAGCAACGCGGCCATCTCGCGGAGCGGCTTCAAGAATATCATGCTGGGCAAGAGCCCCGAGCGCGACCGCGAGATCGAGGAGGTGCAGCAGATGATCCGCAATTGCGCGCGGGCCGGCATTCCCTCGGTCAAGTACAACCTGACCATCCTGGCCGTGGTCCGCACCGAGCCGATGCCCGGACGGGGAGGATCGCGGAACAGCGCCTTCGATTACTCCAAGGCCAGGGAAGAGCCGCCCCTGACCGAGGCCGGCCATGTCAGCCCCGAGGCGCACTGGGAGCGCATCACCTATTTCCTGGAGCGCGTGGTGCCGGTGGCCGAGGAATACAAGATCAAGATGGCCTGCCACCCCCACGACCCGCCCATGCCGCGCGGCAAGGCCTTTCGCGGCGTGCACCGCGTGATGGGCAGCGTCGAAGGCCTCAAGCGCTTCGTCGAGATCAAGCCCAGCAAGTATCACGGCCTCAACTTCTGTCAGGGCACGGTCTGCGAAATGCTGGAGAAGCCCGGCGAGGAAATCTACGACGTCATCCGCTACTTCGGCTCCCGCGGCAAGATCCACAACGTTCACTTCCGCAACATCAGGGGCGGCTTCCTGAAATTCCAGGAGACCTTCCCCGATGAAGGCGACGTGGACATGATCCGGGCCATGCGCGTGTACAAGGATGTGGGTTACGACGGCATGATCATGCCCGATCACGCCCCGCAGATCCCCGGCGACGAGCGGGGGCGGCAGGCTTTCGCCTTTGAGTTCGGCTACATCGCCGCTCTCATCCAGTTGATGAAACAGGAAAGCTGAGGCTCACGCCGGGCCGTTCCGCATCCTGCGCGCGATCAGCATGGCGATTTCCAGCGCCTGCTCGTGATTCAGGCGCGGGTCCACTTCCGATTCGTAGGCCCGCACAAGGTCCTCGTCGTTCAGATTGCGCGCGCCGCCCAGGCACTCGGTGACGTTTTCGCCGGTCAATTCGAGGTGTACGCCTCCCAGGCGGCTTCCACAGGCGGCGTGCAGGTCGAATGCCAGTTCCAGTTCGCGGAGAATATCCGTGAAGTGACGCGTCTTGACTCCCGCCGCCGTGAGCCGCGTGTTGCCGTGCATCGGGTCGCAGCACCACAGCACGGCCCGGCCGGTGGAGCGGGCGGCGCGGATCAGCGGGGGCAGGCAGGCTTCCACGGCTTCCCGGCCAAAGCGGTGGATCAGGGTGAGCCGGCCCGGTTCCCCGTCCGGGTCCAGGAGTTCGATCAGCCGCACCAGTTTCTCCGGCGTCATGGCCGGCCCCACCTTCACACCTACCGGGTTGGCGATGCCCCGGAAATACTCCACGTGGGCGCCGTCCGGATCGGCCGTGCGCATCCCGATCCAGGGAAAGTGGGTGCAGAGGTTGTACCAGCGCTCGCGCCGGGGGGGACGGCGGGTCTGGGCCTCCTCGTACCTCAAGTGCAGGCCCTCATGGCTGGTGAAGAAGTCCACCCGCTCCATCTCGGCGGGATGAAGGCCCAGGACGTTCTCCATGAACTGCAGCGACTCCACCACGCTGTGCAGCATGGCGTAGTACTCCGAGGCCAGCGGCGACTGCTGCACGAAATCCAGGTCCCAGTATTCGGGATGATGCAGGTCGGCGAAACCGCCCTTCACCAGGGCACGAATGAAGTTCAGCGTCAGAGCCGCGCGTTCATAGCCGCGCAGCAGCAGTTCCGGATCGGGCAGGCGGCCGCGGTCGGTGAATTCCGGATGGTTGATCAGGTCCCCGCGATAGGCAGGCAGAACCTTGCCCTCCCGGGTCTCGAAAGCCTCCGAGCGCGGCTTGGCGTATTGCCCGCAAAAGCGGCCCACCCGGATCACCGGCTTCCGGCTGCCGTAGACCAGCACCAGGCTCATCTGGAGCAGGATCTTCAGCTTGCGGGTGATGGCGGGCGATTCGCAGTCCTGGAAGCGCTCGGCGCAATCGCCACCCTGCAGCAGGAAGCGCCGGCCGGCGGCCGCATCAGCCAGTTGCGAACGCAGCGACTCCACCTCCCAGGACGTGACCAAAGGCGGCAGTTTCGCCAGTTGCCCAACGGCGTCCTCGAACGCGCTCTGGGATGGATACTCGGGCTGCTGCGCCGCCGGACGCCTCCGCCACGAATCGGGAGTCCAGGGAGGCGTCGATTGGGAGGATAGTGACACTGTAGTAAGTCTTCAATCGTTACTGGTCCCCTTCCGGCCGCCGCCCGGTGTGCACGCTTCCCGGGCCGGGCAGGACGGTCAAGGGACCCGTTGACACTTAAGTCAATTCAAAACTCTCGCCCCGGCGCGGGATCACCGTCTCCAGACGATACTCTTTCCCGATGGCCTCCTGAAGGGCCGCTGTCTGAGACGGCTCTCCGTGAACCAGGAACACTTTCTTGAGGTGCGGCGCCAGCGGCTTCATCCAGTCGAGGAGTTCGCGCTGGTCGGCGTGGGCGCTGAGTTCGTTCAGCTTGGCCACCTCGGCGCGCACCCGTAGGGGCTCGCCGAAGACCGGCACCTCTTCCCATTTCTCCACCAGCTTGCGTCCCAGCGTGTTCTCGGCCTGAAACCCGGTAATCAGGATGGTGTTGCGCGGATCCTCCAGGTTGTTCCTCAGGTGATGGAGGATGCGGCCGGCCTCGCACATTCCCGAAGCGGAGATCACCACGAAGGGGCCGCGCAGGTCGTTCAGCCTCATCGAGTCCGCCACGTCCCGGATGTAGCGCAGCCTCTCGAAGCCGAAAGGATCCTCGCCATCCAGCAGGTACTGCCGCGTCTCGGCGTCGAAACACTCCGGGTGGTCGCGGAATACCTTGGTCACGTCCACCGCCAGCGGGCTGTCCACGAACAGCGGGATATTCGGGATGCGGCCCTCATTGGCCAGTTGGTGCAGCAGCAGCACCAGCTGCTGCGTGCGGCCCACGGCGAAAGCCGGCACGATGATCTTCCCGCCCCGCTGGCAGGTGCGGTTGATGATGCCCGCCAGTTTCCCGGCCACCGCGTCGGGGTCCTTGTGCAGGCGGTTGCCGTAGGTGCTTTCCATGACGAGATACTCGACCGGGGGCAGGTGGTCCGGGTCCCGGATAATCGGCAGGTTGGCCCGGCCGACGTCCCCGGAAAACGCCAGGCGAACCCGCTGGCCGTTGGTGCGCTCGTGCAGCACCACCACCGACGAACCCAGGATATGGCCCGCGTTGTAGCACTCGTAGGAGAGATGGCCGTTCAGTCTCTGCGGCGTGTAGTACGGGACGGGCTGGAACAGCGGCAGGGTCTGCTCGACGTCTTCCATGCTGTACAGCGGCTCGACGTCCTCTCCGTTGGTTGCCTCTTCGCGGCGGGGACGCTTCCGCCGGCGCTTGTTCACGAACTCCGCGTCCTTGGCCTGAATGAAGGCTGTGTCCCGCAACATGGCCTGGCACAGGTCGATGGTGGCGGGAGTGGTGAATATGGGGCCGCGATAGCCGTCCTTGACCAGGGTGGGCAGGTTCCCGCTGTGATCGATGTGGGCATGCGAGAGAATGACGGACGAAACGGTCGCGGCGGGCACCGGCAGGCAGCGGTTCTTCTGCTCGGCTTCCTTTCGGCGTCCCTGGTTCAAGCCGCAATCCAGCAGAACTCGCTGCCCGCCGGCCTGTACGTCATGCAGGGACCCGGTGACCTCGCCCGTGGCGCCCCAGAACGTGATACGCATAGAACCACAAGAATGACACAACCCAGGTCCGCACCGCTTCCGTTCCGCCCTTCTTATACTGGTAACCATCCATGCCTCTCTTGCGATTCGTCCTGGTACTGCCGCTGGCCGGGCTGCTCTGCCTCGCCCAGCAGAAGAAGCCGGTCACCATCGAGGCGGTTGCCGCGGCTGGCGAGCGGCGCGGGATCCCCTCCGTGGTGTGGGCGCCCGGCGGGGAGAGCTTCGCCTGGGTCGAGGAAAAGAGGATCTGGTCGTATGAAATCGCCGCCAAGGCCCGCAAGGAACTCGTATCGCTTGCCAGACTGGAGGAGGCAGCGGCGAAAGTCCCCGAGCCGGAGGCCTTTTCATGGCGCAACCGCAACGTCTCCGAACAGACCTTTCAGTGGGCGCCCTCGGGGACCGGCATGCTGGTGCAGGCGGGCGGCGATCTGTTTTACCTGCACCTCACTGACGGCCGCTGGGAGCAACTCACGAACACCGGGGTGGCGGAAGAAGACCCGAAACTCTCGCCGGACGGCCGCCTGGTCTCGTTCCGGCGCAACCACGACCTGTACTGCCTCGAACTGGACGCGCGCAGGATCACGCGGCTCACGCACGACGGCTCTAATACGCTGCTCAATGGAGAGCTCGACTGGGTCTATCCGGAAGAGCTGTTCCTGACAACCGCGCACTGGTGGTCGCCGGATTCCCGGTACGTGGCCTACCTGCAGTTCGACATCGCCCGCGAGCCTCTCTTCCCGCAAGTGGAGCTGTTCAGCATCCGTGGCAAGTACGAGCCGCAGCGCTACCCTAAAGCCGGGGATCCGAACGCCGAGGTGCGGGCCGGGGTAGTGGCGGCGCAGGGAGGTCCAACCCGCTGGCTGGATCTCGGGGACCCGCGCGATTCCCTGCTGGCACGGGTGGACTGGCTGCCGAATTCGCGCGGCCTCGCCATCCAGCGCCTGAATCGCATCCAGAACCGGCTGGACCTGCTGCTGGCGCCTCTCAACGGCGATCCGCCTCGCCTGCTGCTCCGCGAGGAGGACCGTTACTGGGTCAACGTGGACGACCACCTGCGGTTCCTCAGGGACGGCAGGCGCTTCCTGTGGTCCAGCGAGCGGACCGGCTTCCGCCACCTGTACCTCTACGGCATTGACGGCCGGCAACTGGAGCACCTGACCCGCGGGGAGTGGGAAGTCACCGAAGTCGCGGGCGTGGACGAAGACGCCGGCGAGGTCTTCTTCGTTTCCACCGAGCAAAGCCCCCTGGAGAGGCACTTTTACCAGGTGAAGTTCAACGGCAGGCAGCGGCGGCGCCTCACCACCGCTCCGGGCACCCATACCATCTCCATGAGTCCGACTCGCGAGTATTACCTGGACTCGCACTCCAGTCTCACCACGCCCCCCGGCCGCACGCTGCACGCTCGGGACGGCGCACAACTGGCGGTGATCAACGAGCGCGACCGGACGGACGCCGAGGAGTACGACATCCGGCCCACGGAAATCGTGACCCTGAAAGCAGCGGACGGCACGACCCTGTATGCCAGGCTGATCCGGCCGGCGGGCTTCCAGCCGGGCAGGAAGTATCCCGCCGTGGTCATGGTCTACGGCGGCCCGCACGCGCAATCGGTGCGCAATGCCTGGGCTGGAAACAGTTGGGACCAGGCGCTGGCCCATCGCGGCTTCGTGGTCTGGCAGGTCGACAATCGCGGATCGGCAGGCCGGGGCCACGCCTTCGAATCCGTGGTACACCGCAACCTGGGCGCGCGCGAACTGGAGGATCAGCAGGAAGGCATCCGCCGCCTGGTGTCGTTGGGCTTCGTCGATCCCGCGCGCCTGGGCCTCTATGGCTGGAGCTATGGCGGCTTCATGACCCTCTACACCCTGGCGAATGCCCCCGGCCTGTTCAGAGCGGGCATTGCCGGTGCTCCGGTCGCCGACTGGCGCAACTACGACACCATCTACACAGAGCGCTACATGGGCCTTCCGAGCGACAACCAGGAGGGCTACCGCCGCAGCGCGCCGCTGCACCAGGCCGGCGCCATGAAGGCCGAACTGCTGCTGGTCCACAATTTCGAAGATGATAACGTCCACTTCCAGAACACGCTGCAGATGGCGGACGCTCTGCAGAAAGCCGGCAGGAGCTTCGAGATGCTGATCTATCCGCAGAAGGCCCACGGCGTGACCGGGCCGGTGCGCAGGCAGATGCTGGAATCGCTTACGCGCTTCCTGGAGCGGTATCTGAAGTAGACTCGCCGGGAGCCGGGTCAGTCCCGTACCACGCCCGGGCATAGTCCAGCAGGGCAGGCCACCGGCTGCCGTGCTCCCGGGCCAGCGCTTCCAGGGCCATTGCACCCAGGCGCGCCTCGCGCCGGCGCAAGCGGCAGTAGGCCTCCGCGGGAAGAAGATTCCCCAGATCGCTTTCAGGAGAAGCGAACTGCAGGCAGGGCCCGCCGCAGCTCAGGCGGGTCGAGCATACCCGGCACTTGCTCACTTCGGCGACCGACAACGGGGCGGAGTGGAACCTGCGGACGGCTTCGCTGTCGAAGCCGGTCAGAATGTGGCCGATCTTCACCGCCGGCAGATGCGCCATTCCGGCACAGGGTATCAGGTCGCCGTTACAGTCGATGGCCGGCGCGCTTCCGGCGCAGCGGCGCGGCATCGTGTCGGCCCGGGCCGGCTGGGCGGCTTTCAGCACGGCCGCCACGTTAGCCAGGAAGTATTCCGGCGGCCTCGCTTCCTGCATGGCTGCGGCCAGGTCCCGGAAATAGCAGGCCAGCGCTGCGACCATGGATTCCAGAAAGAAACCTTCCTCCGGCTCCCCGATGTCCACGAATTCGCTGCGCGGGTTCAGGGGTGACACCCATACATCGGTGAGCGTGATGTGCCGGAAGTCCATCCTCCGCAGTCTCGCCAGCACTGCGGCGGCGTCGCAGTTGTCCCGGGTGAGCACGGCGCTGACGCCCAGCGTGACGCCGTCATGCCCGCGCACCCGCCGGATATTGCGCACCACCCGGTCCCAGACACCGCCTCCCTGTGGCCCGCGGCGCAGCGCGTCGGTTGCTGCCCGGCCTCCGTCGATGCTCACGTTGATCTGCACGCCGCCGGCCTGGTCCAGGAATTCCAGGGCGCTGTCGTCCAGCAGGGTGCCGTTGGTGTCGATGGAGAACTGCACCTTGCAGCCGTCCCTCTCCGCCGCGCGCCGCAGCGTGCGGATGATCTCGAACATCGCCTCGCGCCCCAGGAAAGGTTCCCCGCCGGGAAAGCGCACGGCCAGCCGCGGCGATTCTCGCTTTCTGTGTTCCCAGACGAATCGCGCCGCCGCCCGGGCGGTCTCCAGGTCCATGCGTCCGGGCGTGCGGCCGAACGTGCCGTGGCGGTTAAAACAGTAGGCGCACCGGAGATTGCAGTCTTGCGCCACGTAGATGTGGAACCGGTCGCTCGATTGCCACTTCTCAACGCAAGCGTCGAAACTCAGGCTCGCCCCGTTTCTCGAGGCCTGGCTCACAACTGGATTATAGCGAGTTCAAGGTGTGGTTATCTGAATTCGACGCTACGCCGCGGGCTGCGAACGTGCGTAATCGCGCAAAGCGCGCAGGTTCCCGTCCGGCGTGTCGCGCACCACTTCGCATCCGGCGCCCACGATGTAGCGCGGCCCGGCGGCCCGGTGGCAGGCGGCGATGGCCGCGCCGATGGACTCGGGCATTCCGTTCTTGAGCACGCCCACCGGCTCCACGTTGCCCAGCAGCACCTGGCCGGGACCCATGGTTGCACGGGCCTCGGCGATGGGAGCGGGATAGTCCAGGTCCACAATCTCGCAGCCCAACCGGCCCATGCCGCCGAACAGCTTCCGGGTCTTGCCGCAAATGTGCAGGCGCACCCGTGTCCCCAGGGCGTGCAGCCCGTCCACCAGCTTCTGCTCGTACGGCCAGACGAACTCGTCGTAGATGGCGGGGCCCACCAGCGAAGCGGCCGCGTCGCCCACGCCGATGATGTCCGCCCCGGCCTCGACCTGGGCCCTGGCGAAGCCGAGCTCCATCTGCACCGAGAACTCGAAGAGGTCGCGCACGAACCCAGGATCGTCGAAGAAGTCCACCATAAGGGTGTTGATGCCGCGCAGGTCGGCCGCCTCGGCGCAAGGACCCTCCACCCAGCCTTCAATCAGCTTCTCTCCGCCCACCCGCTGCTTGAACAGCGCGACGGCGTTGACACGGTCATGCATGCGGCCGCCCCCAAGCGGATCGGCCGGGCGCAGGGTTGTCAGCCGGCTCTTGTCGGCCAGCAGGGCCTGCGACTCGACCAGGGCGGGAGGCTGGTCCTCGAACCACTCCAGGGCGGCGCCCAGGTCGGCGGGCTCGCGGGCCGGATCCGAGATGGCGGAAACGTGGTCGATGTCGAACTTCTCCGCGACGCGCAACTGCGCATCCACCAGGACACGGTAATCGCGGACGTAGTCGCGATACTTCACGCCCGCCTGCCGCGCCGCGAACATCATGGTGATGGGCATGAAGGGCAGCCGGTCCACCGGGCGGCCCTCGATCATGGCAAGAACCCGCTCCCGGCTATTCATGGGGCGCCTCCTCCGCTCCCACCACGCTTTCGTCGTAGCGGGCGACCACCCGCCAGCCGGGCGGCACGACCAGAAAGTCGGCGTCGTCCCACTCGGAGTCCACCAGTTTCTCGATCAGCGACATGTCCCCGCGGATCTTCTCGAAGCGCCAGCCCCGCCGGGCTGCTTCCTCGCGCGTGGCCCGCTCGAAGCGCGCATCCGCCTCCACTCCCATCTCAATATAAGTGAACTGCTGGTAGTTGCGAGTGGTGTCGCAGAGCTGCTCGTACAGGAACCTGGCATTGTCCTCCCCGTACTTCTCCACGAGTTCCTGGTATGAGTAGCCCAGCCCCGATTTTCTTAGCGCTTGCTGAGTCAACTGCCCGAGGGCCGACCCCCGCTCGATCCAGCCCGTGGTCTTGAAGTAGACTCCGGGATGGTTCTGAAAATACTCAGCGTAGCGCTCCTTGCTTCCCAGGAAGTGCGTGATGCAGTCGTGCGCCCGGGGCAGCACCACCGGAATGCCCCGGGCGGTGAGGCCCACCAGTCCCATGCCGCACAGCCCGTAGCCCAGGATCACGGCGTCATAGCAGGAATCGTCCACCGCGTCCACGGCCGCCTGGAGCCGCTCCAGCATGGGCCCGGAGCCGATGTCGTGCAGCCCCTTGGGCAGGAACTCCACGTCCACCATGTTGGGCGAACGCGCCACGGCCGCGCACATTTCCCGGTAAAAGATCTCGCAACTGATGAGCTTCAGGCGCATGCGGTCCGCTTGGGCGCCGGATGGACCGGAGCGGCCGGCTGTCAGAGCCGGCCGGTCTGGCTCCGTCAGGCGTTGGCCGCCACCATCTTTCGCGCCAGGCTCACGGCCACCGTGGCATTCTCCCCGTATCCGTCGGCGCCGATCTCGTCGGCGTACTGCTGGGTGACGGGCGCCCCTCCGATCAGTACCCGGACCTGTTCCCGCACGCCCGCGATCTTGAGCGCCTCGACCGTGTTCTTCATCGACGGCATGGTCACGGTGAGCAGCGCGGACAGGCAGACGATGTTGGCATTGTGCGATTTGACGGCATCGACGAACTTGTCGGGAGCCACATCGGCGCCCAGGTCGATCACTTCAAATCCGCCCCCTTCCAACATCGAGGAAACCAGATTCTTCCCGATATCGTGCAGGTCTCCCTTTACCGTCCCGATGACCACCCGGCCGGCCGGCTGCGCTCCGCGCGCCGTCAGCAGAGGCCGGATCAGCTCCAGAGAGCCTTTCATGGCGCGCGCCGCCAGCAGCAGTTCCGGCACGAAGTACTCTTCGCACTCGAAGCGCTTGCCGGTTTCGTCCATGGCCGGGATCATGTACTTCGAGACAAGCTCCAGGGGATCCGCATCGGCGGCAATCGCTTCCTTGGTGACCGCAATCGCGGTCTTGGCGTCGCCGTTCAAAATCGCGTCGTAGAGTCGGGAATAGTCTGCCATGAACACCTCACGAAAAGATTGACAGTTCAGTGTACCAGACACAATTGTCCGGTGGAGGCCGGATTGTGCTTCACGAACCGGATGCCCCGGGCGGAGCCGCTCATTCCGAGTATTGCGGGTAGAAGCTTCTCGCCTGGGCCACCCGGAAGCGCTGGACCGCTTCCTCGTCCACGTCCAGGCCCAGGCCCGGCCCTTGGGGGACCTCGATCCGGCCGCCGGAGAGCGTGAACACCGACTTCGAGCGCAACACCCGCAGGGCCGGGGTCCACTGCTGTTCGGGCATCAGAGGAGGCGTGATCAGGGCCAGTTCCTGCCAGTCCGCTCCGATCGCCGCGCTGGCTTGCAGCCAGCCGGCCAGGCGCAGTCCCATCGCGCCGTGCATCACTACCGGGACGTGAAACGCCTGGGCCAGGGCTGCAATCTTGCAGACGGTGAAAATCCCGCCGGCGATGACGCAGTCGGGGTTCAGCAGATCGTAGCTCTGCTGGACGAGGGCCTCGCGGTACGCGTCGAGCCCCTGGAACCGTTCTCCCCCGGTGATCTGAATCCGGCACTCCCGCGCCAGCCTGGCGTGCGACAGGAAATCGTCGCGGTGGAACGGCTCTTCCAGCCAGCTCACGCCGTGCGCTTCCAGCGCGCGCGCCACCCTCAGCCCGGTCGCGTAATCCCACAGACCGTTGAGGTTGGCCGTCCGGTCCACCATGATGGCGAAGTCCGGACCGGTAGCCCGGCGGATCTCCCCGCAGGCCTCGGCATCGTCCAGGGGGTTGGGCCGCCAGGCGCGGATCTTCATCCCCCCGTAGCCCGCCTTTTGGTAAGCCGCGGCAGCCGCGGCCTGATCCTTGAAGGGCACCTGCGATTGATCGGCCTTGCCCCGCCAGATGGCCGTCAGGTAGACGTCCAGCCGCGTCTTCGCTCCGCCCAGCATGCGGTAGACGGGCTGACCGGCGATGCGCCCAATGGCATCCCACAGGGCATGCTCCAACCCGCCCCAGCGGCCCAACCCGGCCTTGAGGTGCTCCTCGATCGCGAACAAGTCCTTGCCGGTGAAGGCCGGCCGGATAGCCCGGTCGAGTTGCAGGTAGTCGGTGCCGCGGTCGAACGAGTAGCCGGTCACCCCCACGTCGGTTTCCACCCGGTAAACCGTGTACCGGTTGTAGAGGCCTCGCTGGGCTTCTTCCTCGGGCGTGGGGATTTCGATGGGGAAGATGTCGATGCTCTTGATCCGGACCGGCTTGACCGCGCGCGCCAGCGCCCGCACCGGATCCAGCAGCCCGGCCGTGACGGCTGGAAGCAGACAAGCCAGGAACCGGCGGCGCGAAGCCGCCGGCAGAGCCCGGAGAGGTTCCCCGGCCTGCGGATGTTCGAATCGCAGGGGCATATCTGAGAACATACTCCAATCGGGGCTGGAGTTCACCCGGACTGCGACCGCCGCCAAGCGGTCGGGACCCGCGTCCACCCGCTCCCTTCGGTCGCGGCTCGGAAACGGCGTCCCCCGGGTTTCCTCATGCCGCCGTGCACACCGAGCCGCGACCGGAGGAAGCGGTTGCGCTTCAGCCCCCGGGTTTCCTCATGCCGCCGTGCACACCGAGCCGCGACCGAAGGAAGCGGTTGCGCTTCAGCCCCCGGGTTTCCTCATGCCGCCGTGCATACCGAGCCGGTAGAGTAGGAGAGGGGGCGACGCAAGGGCGCGACCTCCTCTCCCCTCGTCGAACCGGACGTGCAGATTTCCCGCATCCGGCTCTCCTGGAAGCTCTCGCTTCAGGCAGG
>JADZAF010000022.1 GCA_020852755.1 Bryobacterales bacterium | reverse complement strand
TGTAGACCAGCCGGTTGTTGTTGTCCAGGCCCGGACTGGCAATCCGCGCGGTCGTGGCGGTCTCGCTTTGTACCGCCTCCATCGCGGCCGCCGGGTTGAAATCGCCGGGCGCGATCAATTCCTCCGTGTAGAGGCGGCCGTCGAACAGGGCCACGATGGGCACCACCCAGATGCCGGCGGTCGATCCCTGGGGCTCGCCCGGCCGAGGCGCGATCGCCCGCTGCAGGGCACGGGCCACACAGGCCGCATCGACTCCCGACGCGCAATCCCCCGATCCGCCCACGCCGGTGGCGGCGACGCCGTCGGTGAGGATCAGCGTCAGATCGTAATCGGCAGCGCCGGCTACCGCGTCGTGCAGGCTCGTGTCTCCGGCCGCCTGGAAGCGCCCGGCCGGCAGAGCGCCTTCCACGCAACCGTGCATCCCCTGCCGCTGGCTGAAGTAGCAGCTGCGCCGCGAAGCCAGCCGCAGCATGCGCCCCTGAACCTGGCTGAGGCCCTGTTCGGCCCACAGGAACAGCCTGGGGAGCGAGCGGGCGAAGCCGCCCATGGACCCGGAATCGTCCACCAGGAACTGCACCCGGGCGTCGAACGGCTGCGGCGGGTAGCTGAGGCAGCAGGTGGCGGCGCCGCCGGGCTTGACGCTCGCGCCCGAGCCCAGCGCGGGCAGTGTGCACTGGGGCCCGCAGGAGAGCGAGCCGAACGCCAGCAACGCTCCCGCGAGCGCGGCATGCAGTCTCATATGGTCTTCTTCCAGTGAGTCTCCAGGATCAGGGTCAGCGGCCCCTTCAGCAGCCGTCCGCCGCTGATGTGCTTGATGAGCGCTTCCCGGAACTGGTCGGGATCCGGATAGCGGTCGCGCAATGTCACCGCGTTGTCGAAGAACGGCCGCCAGCTTTCCGGCAGTGGCGGGCCGTTCTCAAACTCACAGTCGATGCGGCCATTGCGAATGGCCTCGTCAGGCAAAGGCACCCGCCAGCCGCCCTCGCCTACCAGAGCATGCCAGTCGACAGAGGCCGAGTCGAAGCGCACCGCGCGGCCGGCGGGCAGCGCGCTGGGATAGTCAGCCTCCAGTTCCTGAGTCTGGCCGCGTTTGGCATTGCGCAGCGCCCCGCATGCCACCCAATGCTTGGCCGAGGGGATGCCGGGGATGGAATGCTTGCCGAAGACCGCCCGGGCATCACCGAAGTAGCCGATCATGTCCGCGAAGTAACGGTCGAACGCTCCAGCCGGATCCCGGCCGGGGAGAGCCAGTTCGCGCAGCCGCCACCCGTTGCCGGCCAGCAGCAGGCGCAGGTCCTCGTCCGGGTTCTTCTTGCGGTACGCGGCCAGCATGGTGCGCAGAAATTCCAGCGCCATGGGCTGAAAACGCTCCAGCAGGCGCCCCATCACGTCCGTCCGGCCGAGATCGTGCGCGCTGTGCCCGGTCACGGCATCGCGGATCTCCCAATACGGCCGGCCCAGTTCCTCGGCCAGGCGCTCGATGAATACTTCCCCTCCGAACTCGACCGAGCCGATCTGCTCGATATCCTCGCGGTCCCCGCCGTTGGGCCGGTAGCGGAACAGGGCCAGATCCATGGTGCCGCCGCCCATGTCCGCAACCAGGAACATCTGCCGCGCGGGCGGAGCGCCGAAGGCCCGCAGCGAGGCCAGCGATTCGTTGATGGAGACCAGGGAAACCTGCATGCCGCTGCGCTGCGCGAATCCGGCGGCCACCTGCTTCAACAGGTTCTGGAACTCCAGGCGCTTCTTACGATCGAACGCCAGCGGGTAGGAGAAGCCCAGGCGCAGGCTGGCGGCGCGGTTGCGCACTTCCAGACGTTCCAGGATGTAAGGTGTGGCGAGGAAGAGCAGTTCCTCCAGGTACTGGCGCCGCTCCTGCCTGCGGTCCAGCGTGCCCTTGTCCCACTTGAATCCGTGGACCGGCTTTGCACCGGCCGACGGGAGACACGAGTTCCAGCGGATCGGCGTGAACTCGACTCCCTCCATCCGCCAGAAGGCGGAAGGGATGAGGTAGCCCTGCTCGGGGTCTCTCGGCGGGCCGGGCAGAAACCAGCTCAGCGCCTCGGGGTTGGGGCGGCGGGGATGTACCCAGTGCACCAGGCCGGCCAGGGCGCCGGGCTGCAAGGCGTTGCGTGTCGCGTCGAGGGGCTCGTCCGTGCCGTCGTCCTGGAAATAGATGACCGTGTTGGTGGTCCCGAAATCGATGCCCAGGTCGATGTTGGGCGCCGCGGGGGATGACGGCGGGCGGGCCCGGAGATCGCGCAGGTCCCAGGTCGCTCCGGCGGCGCCATCGGCGGACTCCAAGGAAACCATCTCCGGCCAGCCGTCGCAATGGGCCACGTGAGGAAGCGCTCCGTGTCCGGCCAGCCGGTACTTGGAGGCGGAACGGCCCAGCGCCGCCACCCGGTACGGCTTCCAGCCGGGGTGCATGGGCTTGGGATAGACGGCCAGCGCGATTTCGCGGTCCTCCTCGACACTCAGCGACCCGTAATGCTTCTCGATGGGAAACGGCCAGCCGCGCAGTTTCAGCGCCGGGTACGAGATGCGGTCGGGTGTCACCTGGGGCTGCACCGGGCTCTCCAGCGCTTGGAACCATTCGCTGCGCACCGGCAAGCCCGAGAAATCCTGGCGGTCGCTCCCGGGAACCAGGATGCGCTTGAAGAAGATCCGGTCCAGCGCGAGAGCGCGCAACGCCCGGCCCGGGAAACGCAGCCGCAGCCAGCGGCGGTCGGGACCCCGCCGTCCACGGCTCGCCGGAAGCGTCGAGGGGCGCCACTCGAACTCCACGAGGTTGCCGGCTACCTGCGCTTCGGGCGGCGCCGATTTCGCCGCATCGGCGATCGGAAAATCGCGGTCGGTCCAGACCACCGCGTCGGATTCGCGCACCCAGATCAGGAACCGTTCCAGCGGGATTCGGTTCTCCGCCCGGCATTCGGGCTTCGCACACAACAGCGCCACCTCCGGTCCGTCCACCTCGGTGGTCTGTTCCCGCTCGGTGGTCAGCGGCGCCTGGCAGTGGCGGCAGGCGGGGAGAAACACACGGCGCGGCTCCTCGCGCTCGCAGACCATCACGCTGACCGGCTCCAGCAGATCGGCAGGCTCGGCCTGCTCCAGCCATTCCACGCGCTTGAGCAGCAGCACCGGCTCGCGCCTTTCGGGCCAGAAGATACCGGCGGCCGCTGCCGGCAGCACCCGGGCCTGCACGGCCGCGAATTCACCCGCGATGACGCGCTCCAATCCGCCGAACAGAGGACCCCGCTCGCGCAGACCGGCCACCTGCTCTTTCAACAGCCCGAGGAACTGGGCCAGGGGCCCCAGTTCTCCCGGCTCCGGTTCTGGAATCAGGGCCAGGTCCTCGCGGACGAAATCGGGCAGCGGCCGCACCAGCACGGTGTGGCTGAGCACGCCCACCAGCGTGTCGCCCAGGTACAACAGCCCGGCCTCCTGGATGCCGGACGTCATGGCGCGGTCCCTCAGCCGGTAAGGCAGCGGTTCCGGCCGCACGCTGAGTCTCCCCAGCAGGAACTGGTGGAGCAACCGCTTCCAGCCCCGGATGCGGAACTCCCACTGATCCGGCCGCTGCCCGGGATCCTGCTGAAGAATCCACAGGTAGGCCAGGTCCCAGTGCAGGAAATGCGGAATGGATTCGGCGTGAATGGCCTGGTGCTGCCAGGTGTCGTGCAGAATGTTGTTGACGGTAGCCACGTCAGTCCCCCGCCCGCAGGGCGTGCAGAAGCAGCGAGGCCGCTGCGATCCGGCGCGCCTCGTCGCGGTTCCTGAAACTGTTCACGTTCAAAGGCCGTGCCGGAGGATCCCAGCGGATCCGGCGCACGCGCGCTACCGGCACGCGCGGTGTATCGGAGTGCGGGAACACCCGGGCAAGCCCGTAGGCCCCCGCGCCGTCCCACTCCTGCCGCAGGGCGTCCTGAACAGCGGAAAGAAAGCCGTCGGTGCGGTCCATCCCGCCCAGGCCGGTGGCCGCCGCCTTCCAGTACGTGCTCAGAAACACTCCCAGGTCGCGCCCCCAGATCCGCGCGGCCGCGGGATCGGAAGCGAACTTCTCCACCACCTTCTCCCGGATCAGGGTATGGATTACCGGCAGGCGGTGGCTGAGCGCCTGGACGACGTTGGGTTGCGGAAACTCGCGGGCGCACTCGGCGGCCGGGACCTCGTTGTCCGGCCACTGGCGCGCCTCCGCCGTGGTTTCCCGCAGCAGGTGCCGCAGGGCCGCCACTCCTTTCCAGCAGGGGCTTTCCGGGGCCGGCCATTTCAGGTGGTCGGAGCGCTTTTCCGCGTCCGGATTGCGCTCGACGGCGGCGCCCTCGTCCACCAGCGAGTAGCGGTACAGCTTGGAGGCGGCCTCGCCCAGAATCTGCAGGACCAGGCGCTTGTTCGACCCGAAGCGGGCCTGCACTCCCTTGCCCGGATCGGGTACGAAGTACTCTCCGAACAGCACCGCCCGGAAGGAAACGCGCCCCAGCCCCTTGGTTCGCTCCTGGAGAGTGGAAAGCGCGGGCACCAGCAGCCCGCCGCCGGTGCCGCCGATCACCGAGCCGGCCAGGGCGATGTTGGTGTCGTCGTGGACGTGCATCACGCCCAGGCGCGAGACCGTCTCGCGGCAGGCAGCCACGGCGACCAGCGCGGGCAGCGCGAAGAGACCCTTGTTGGCGTCCTGGCGCAGGGCATCCCGGCCGTAGTAGGCCATGATCGGGTTGTGAAAGCCGGCCTGATCCGGTAGGGGCGATCCGGTCAGCACCTCGTAGATCTGGCTGCCCTCCTTTACCTCGATCTTGATGGTTTCCAGCTCGGGCACCCGCCGGGCATCCTCTTCGCTCAACCCTTGCCGGATGGCGCGGAAAAAGCCGCCCAGATAGCGCAGCGAGGCGATGGGTTCGTCGGTATCCACGACCACGGCCCGGAACGGATCGGCCACCTGCCCCAAAAGGTACGCCTGGACGTAGTAGTGCAGCACCATCTGTCCCGTGCCGCCGATGGCCACAATCAGGTGGTTCATGAGCCTCCCTTGAGCGCCGCCCCCACCTGCCGCGGCAATCCGCGCCACCGCAGCCAGAGGACCGAAACCAGCCAGTACAGCAGCGACCAGGTTGCGGCGCCGGCGACGAAGACCAGCAGCATCCGCACCGGGCCGGCGATCACCGCCGCGCGCCCGCGGCCGACCAGGCCCCACAGCAGCCCGCGCGACTCGATCTCGGCCGTTCCACACCCCGCATACTCCGGGCTGACTCCCGGGTACAGGGCCAGACCGAGGGCGGGCGGAATCATACCCCGCGCGGCTAAGGCCGGTAATACAACAAACGCAATCGCGGCCGCCAGAGTTCCCACCGATGCGATGGCCGCCCAGCGGGCCAGCGGCCGGGTCAGCCACCAGCCCCGGTAGCCCAGCAGCATGGGAAGGAGCCATGGCACGAGGAAGCAGAAAAGGCCCAGGGCGACCAGGAAGACCAGGCCGTCGAAGTCCTGGGCAAACACGTCGTCCTGCCGCTTGCAGAAGATATCCCGGGATTCTTCTTCCTGGGCAACCACGGTTCCGGCGAGGGTCAGGCTCAGAATCGCCAGGATGGAAAAGAAAGCGAAAGTGCGTGCCGCCAAAGTAGACTCCGTTCCGGACTGAAGATCTGCTCAAAAGAACGCTTCCCCGCCCTCTCCGGTTCAGAACCGTCTCGCGGGCGGGTGGCGATCCGGGCCGTTCAGCGATACGCCTTAATTGTTAGGCGTGAATCCCCGGGTGTCAAGCCGAGGCGGATCTATCACTTCCACGGAAGGAACCTTACCCCTGGCCGGGGCGTGACGTTTTCCTTACGGTTCCGTCAAAGCCTGTGTAAGGTAGCGGCTTCGCTTGAATCAACCATGTAAGATCTGAACATATGGATCCACACGCTGCCGCGGCGGCGGGGGCCAGGGTGGCTGCTCAGCCGGAGGAATGGGAATTGATCCGGTCGGTTCAAAAGGGCGATCGGGGCGCTTTCGACCAGCTCGTCCGCATGTACGACCAGAGTGTGCTTCGCCTGGCCGCGGGTCTGCTGCGTTCCTCCGAGGACGCCCGCGACGTGTACCAGGAGGCTTTCCTGAAGGTCTACCGGAATATCCATTCGTTCCGGTTCGACTGCAGCTTCTACACCTGGCTGTACAGGATCGTGACCAACCTCTGCCTGGACCACCTAAGGCGGCGTAAGGTCCGAAAGGAAGATGCAGCCGTGCTGGAGACCTCGGAAGGGCCGGTGAACCGTATGGACAGCCTGGAGGAACAACGGGCGCTGGGCAACCCGGAACGCAGCCTGTGGAACCGGCAGTTGCAGGACCGCATCGGGGCCGCCCTGGACGAGCTGACGCCCCGGGAGCGCATGGTGTTCGAGCTGCGCCACTACCAGGGCTTGCGGCTGCGGGCCATCGGCGAGGTCCTGGGGACTTCCGAGGAAGCGGCCAAGAACTGCCTGTTTCGCGCCACGCAGAAGATGCGCCTGGCGCTGGGAGATTGCGTATGAGCTGCGAGTCGGTTACGAGAGACATGCCCCTGTACCTGTACGGGGAGCTGGCGCCGGAGGAAGAGGAGCGGCTGGAAGCTCACGTCCACGGCTGTGAGGCGTGCCGCCGCGAACTCGATTGCCAGAAGCGGCTGCATCGCGCGCTGGATGAACACGCCGTGGAAGTCGAGCCGGCGTTGCTGGCCGGATGCCGCACTGATTTGATGCGCGCCGTGCGCCACATGGACACGCCCAAAGCGGCCCGCCCGGGCTGGAAAGAAACGCTGTTCGGTTTCTGGAACTCCCTGGGCGCCATGCGACAGCCGGTGGGAGCCCTGGCCCTGGTGGCCCTGGGATTCTTCGCCGCCCGTTTCTCGATGCGGCCGCCCTCCCAGCAGTCCGGGGCCGCCGTCACACCGGAAGCCTACGCCTACACCATCCGTTCCGTACAGCCCGACGCCTCCGGCCGGGTTCAAATCGCCCTGGATGAGACCCGCCGCCGCACCATGGTCGGGGGCATGGACGATGAGAACATCCGGCGCCTGCTCCTGGCCGCGGCGCGCGATGAGGCCAACCCGGGCCTGCGTGTGGACTCGATCGACCTCTTGAAGTCACATGCCGGTTCGGCGGTGGTGCGCGATGCCCTGGTAACCGCCCTGCTGCGCGATCCCAACGCCGGGGTCCGCCTGAAGGCGCTGGAGGGCCTGAAGAATTTCGCCTCCGGTCCCGAAACGCGCCAGGCCCTGGCCCAGGTGCTGCTCACCGATGAGAACCCGGGAGTGCGCGTGCAGGCCATCGACATGTTGATGCAGCAACGCGACGAATCCCTGGTTGGCGTACTGCAGAACCTGATTCAAAAAGAAGACAACAACTACGTGCGTCTGAAGTGCCAGACCGCGTTACAGGAGATGAACGCGTCCGTGGGCACGTTCTGAAGGAAGCCTATGAAGCGCCATGTTTATGCCCTCACCCTGGCGGCGGGCTGGCTCATGCTGGCCGCAGCCTCTCCCGCGGCCGCAGAGGAATTACGCCGCGAGGGCCAGTTCTGGGTGGAGACCGTCAACGGCACGGAACCCATCGCGCCCAACGGAACTATGCGCATCGCGACCCTCGGCGCGGTAAGCATCAAAGGAGGCGTCCAGGACCAGCTTTCGTACTCCTTCACCAAGAAGGTGCGCGCCTCCAACCAGGCCGACGCCAAACGCCAGCTCGACCAATTCGTGCTCAGGGCTTCGCGCGAGGGATCGACCACCACTCTGCGGGTAGCTCACGGGACGGGCGTGGCCGATCTGCAGGTCACCGCGCCGCGCACGGTGGCCTCGGTGCAGGTAGAGACTCACGGCGGCAGCGTCGCAGTGGCCGACATGAACGGCGCGGTGACAGCCGTGACCGGAGGCGGCCCCATCCGCTGCGACCGCATCGGCGGCGAAGTGGTCGCGCGCACCGCCGGCGGCGAAATCGCCCTGGACGAGATCCGGGGCGGCGTGCGCTGCGAATCGGCCGGCGGCAATATCCGGGCGCGGGTGGTTCGCGGCTCCATCAACTGCGGCACGGCCGGAGGCGAGATCACCATTCAGGAGGCGGGCGGTCCGGTCCGCGTTTCCACCGCGGGAGGAAACATCCGCATCGCGCGCGCGGCATCCACAGTGAACGCCGATACGGCCGGCGGCGCTATCGACATCGGCCAGGCCAGCGCCATGGTGCGAGCCGAAACCGGGGGCGGTCCCATCGATGTGGGCGGGGCCAACGGCGTGCGCTGCGAATCGGCCGGCGGCGCCATCCGCCTCGGCAATGTTACCGGCAGCGTGCGCGCCTCCACCAGCGTGGGTGCGGTGCTGGCGCGCTTGCTGGCCGGCGGCCGTTTCTCGGACGGTTTCCTCTCCACGGGTGGTGGTGACATTACGGTTTTCATACCGTCCAACCTTGCGGTGACAATCCGGGCGCAAAACACGGCGGTGGCTCAGGGAGTACGGCGCATCGTCTCGGACTTCGATGAAGTCAACGTCCGCGTGGACGGCCCGCTGGTAGTCGGCGAAGGATCCATCAACGGCGGCGGCCCGGTGCTCCGCCTGGCCGGCTCCGGCGGCACCATCTATATCAGGCGCCAACGGTAGAAAGGGAATCGCGACGTATGAAGACCCAACTGGTGATTGGCGCGGCATGGCTGGCGGCCTTTGGGCTGCTCACGCCCGCCTCCGCGCAGCAGGACGAGGAAACGCGCAGGCAGTTCGAGGAGGTACGCAAGCAGGCGGACGAGGTGCGCAAGCAGGCGGACGAGGCGCGGAAGCAGTCGCAGGAGACACGGCGCCAGGCCAAAGAGTACGCGAAGCAGGCCAGGGTGGCCCGGACCATGGCCGTTTCCCGGGGCGCCCGCAGCTTCCTGGGCATCGGCGTGGCCGACATCGATTCCGAACGGGCCAAGACACTCAAGCTCAAGGAAGAGCGCGGCGTCGAGGTCAAGAGTGTCGACGAGGACAGCCCGGCGGCCAAGGCCGGCCTGAAGGAAGGCGACGTGGTGCTGGAGTTCAACGGCCAGCGCGTGGAAGGCACCGAGCAGTTCATGCGCCTGGTGAGAGAGACGCCGCCGGGACGCCAGGCGCGCCTGCTGATCTCCCGCGGCGGCGCCGCCCAGACGGTGACGGCCACGCTGGGGAGCCGCAAGGGCGGCTCGGTCTTTATCGGCGGGGAGCCGTTCCAATTCGATATGCCGGAGATTCGCATCCCGCCCATGCCTCCTATGCCCCCCGACATCCCCCGGGCGGTGATGTCCTACCGCACCGGCCGTCTGGGCATCGAGAGCGAATCCCTCAGCTCGCAACTGGCCGAGTATTTCGGAGTGAAGGAAGGCGTGCTGGTCCGCTCGGTGACCAAGGATTCGCCCGCCGCCAGGGCCGGCATCAAGGCGGGCGACGTCATCGTCAAGGTGGACGGCACGACCGTCACCAGCCCGCGCGAAATTTCCAGCACGCTTCGCGCGGCCCGCTCGAAGAAGACCTTCCCGGTCACACTCATGCGGGACCGCAAGGAGATGACCCTGACGGTCACGGTGGAGGAAGCGGAGTCCTTCCGCGGCGAGGCCGCTCCGGTGATCTGGTCCGGCGAGTTCGACATGCCCCTGGGCTTCGACTTCCCCCGCGGCTTCTCGTTCGTGCAGTAAGTTGTGCCTGGGTGGCGCGCGTTCTCAACGTGCGCCACCCGCATTCCCGCAGGGCGCCGGCCGTGCCGCTCGGGCCCACAACCTTCTTCGGTATGATGATGTTTTCATGCCCACCATCAAGCGCGCGCTCATCAGTGTCACGGACAAGACCGGGGTGCTCGAGTTCGCCCGGCGGCTGCACGAGTTCGGCGTCGAGTTGATCTCCACCGGCGGCACGGCCCGCCTGCTCCGCGAGGGGGGAATCGAGGTCCGCGACGTCTCCGAAATCACCGGCTTCCCGGAAATGCTGGACGGCCGGGTCAAGACCATGCACCCGCGCATCACCGGCGGCATTCTGGCCATGCGCGGCAAGCCTGAACACATGCAGGCCCTGGCCGAGCACAGCATCACACCAATCGACATGGTCGTGGTGAACCTCTACCAGTTCGAAAAAGCCGCCGCCAGGGCCGGTGCGGAACTCTCCGAGCTGATCGAGAACATCGACATCGGCGGTCCGACCATGATCCGCTCGGCGGCCAAGAACTACCAGGATGTGGCCGTCGTGGTGTCCCCCTGCGACTACACCGCCATCCTCGAAGAGATGGCGAGCGGCGGCGGAGCGCTTTCACTGGAAACCCATTGGCGGCTCGCGCTCAAAGCTTTCCAGACCACGGCCGGTTACGACCGGGCGATCAGCGCCCGGCTGGCCGCGGTCAACCAGCCCGAGGCCGCGCTGCCGCCGGTCCTGGACGTGCGCGCCCCCAAGCTCGCGGACCTGCGCTACGGCGAAAATCCCCATCAGCCGGCCGCCCTGTACGGCACGCGCGGGGAGGGCATCGCGGGCGCCGAGCAATTGCACGGCAAGGAACTCTCCTACAACAACCTCGTGGACCTGGAGGCCGCCTGGCAGCTGGTGCGTGAATTCGACGCCCCGGCCTCGGCCATCATCAAGCACACCAACCCCTGCGGCTGCGCCGAGCAGTCCAGCTTGGCGGAAGGCTACCGCAAGGCCTTCGCCTGCGATCCGGCCTCGGCCTTCGGCGGCGTGCTCGGCTTCAACCGGCCGGTTGACAAGGAAACAGCGCAGGAGATCGCCAAGACGTTCACCGAGGCCATCATCGCTCCGGACTACGCGCCCGAGGCGCTGGAGATTCTGAGGGCGAAGAAGAACCTGCGGCTGCTGCGGATCGCCGGCGGCGAGCCCGGCCTGGTGGTGAAATCGATCACCGGCGGCTTTCTGGTGCAGGGGCCGGACGTTCACCGCCTGAGCCGCGCGGACTGCCAGCTACGAACCCGGAGGGCGCCGACCGAAGAGGAATGGGCCGGCCTGGAATTCGCCTGGAAGGTCACCAAGCACGTGAAGTCCAACGCCATCGTGTACGCCCGCGCGGGCCAGACCGTGGGCGTGGGCGCAGGCCAGATGAGCCGGGTGGATTCGGTGAAGATCGGGGCGATGAAAGCCGTGCTGCCGCTAGCCGGGACCGTGATCGGCTCCGACGCCTTCTTTCCCTTCCCCGACGGAATCGAAGAGGCCGCCAAACACGGCGTGACCGCCGTGATTCAACCGGGAGGATCGGTGCGCGACGCCGAGGTGATCGCCGCCGCCGACCGCCTCGGGCTGGCCATGGTCTTCACCGGCGTGCGCCATTTCCGTCACTGAGTTTCGAGAGAAACAGCCGGTGCACCCGGCTGTCCACCGTCAGTTCCGGGTGGAAGGTGGCGACCAGGTAGGGGCCTTGCTCCACCAGAACCGGGTCGCCGTTCGATCGCGCCAGCACCCGCACTGACTCGCCCACCCTCCGGATGATGGGGGCGCGGATGAAGACGGCCTCCATCTCACCCGCCCCCGCGCGGCGCGCGAATTCCTCGTCCGGCTGGACCTTGCTGACGTGGCTCTCCAACTGCCGGCCGTAGGCGTTGCGCTCTACCGCGATGTCCATCAGGGCCAGGCTGTCCTGGACCGGGTTGCTCACCTCCCGGGCCAGCAGGATGGCTCCCGCGCAGGTGCCGAACACCGGGCGGCGGCGCCCGAATTCGGCCAGCGGGTCCATCAACTTCTCCTCGCGCAGCAGCTTGAGCATGGTGGTGCTCTCGCCGCCCGGGATGATCAGCCCGTCGAGCCCCTCCAGATCGCCCGCCGTCCGGACAAACACGGCTCCGGCGCCCGCCCGCGCGAGCGCTTTGCCGTGGGCTTCGAAATCGCCCTGCAGGGCGAGAATACCCACCCGCTTCATCTACCAGCCCCGGGTTTGCAGCAGTTCGGATTCCTGCAGCTTGGAGACGTCGATGCCGGGCATGGCCATACCCAGCTCCTCGCTGGCCTCCAGCAGCTTGGCCGGGTCGTTGAAATACGTGGCGGCTTTGACGATGGCGCGCGCGCGGGCTTCCGGATCCGATGACTTGAAGATGCCCGACCCGACGAAGACCGCTTCCGCTCCCAACTGCATCACCAGGGCCGCATCGGCCGGAGTGGCGATGCCGCCGGCCGAGAAATTGGGCACCGGCAGCTTGCCGTTTTCGGCCACCCACTCGACCAGTTCCAACGGCGCCTGCAGCTTCTTGGATTCCGCCACCAGCTCTTCCTTGCCCAGCACGGTGAGCTGCTTCATCTCTTTCTGGATCGTGCGCATGTGGCGCACGGCTTCCACGATGTTGCCCGAGCCGGCCTCGCCCTTGGTGCGGATCATGGCCGCGCCCTCGGCAATGCGCCGCAGCGCCTCGCCCAGGTTGCGCGCCCCGCAGACGAAGGGCACTTTGAAGTCCCGCTTGCCGATGTGATGCTCTTCGTCGGCCGGCGTCAGCACCTCGCTCTCGTCAATGTAGTCGACGCCCAGCGCTTCCAGCACGCGGGCCTCCATGAAATGGCCGATGCGCGCCTTGGCCATGACCGGAATGCTGACCGTCTGCATGATCTCGCGGATCTTCTTGATGGGCGCCATGCGGGCCACGCCGCCCTCTTTGCGGATGTCGGCGGGCACCCGCTCCAGGGCCATGACGGCGGAGGCCCCGGCCTTCTCGGCAATGAGGGCCTGCTCGGCGTTGGTGACGTCCATGATCACGCCGCCCTTCAGCATCTCCGCCAGGCCAACCTTAACTCGGAATGAATCGTCCAGATACATTTCAGACTCCTCGACTCGGATTCGTTCAGACAATCGCCGGCGCGGGCTCCAGCCCGCCCGGCGGGTTCAAGCGCTCCATCTCGGCGGAGCAGACACTACCCAGAACGCGCACCCCCTGCGCGATCTCCTCAGGCTCCAATCCGGCAAAACTCAGCCGCAGCGCTCCGGTCGCCGGGCGCGAAACGGCGAAATACCTGCCCGGCAGATACGTTACGTTTTCGCGCTGAACGCGCCCCAGCAGCTCGGAAGCGTCCAGCGGATCCGGCAGCCGCACCCATACGTTCATCCCTCCCTCCGGGCGGGTGAACTCGGCGCCGCGCGGCATCCAGCGCTCGCAGCCTTCCAGCACGGCCCGCAGCCGCTCCGCGCCGGCCTCCAGCATGCGGCCGCGGTGCGCTTCCAGGCGGCCCGACTCCGCGAAGCGCAGCAGCACGGCCTGGGACAGATGATCGGTGTGGAGGTCGGAAAGCTGCTTGGCCCCGAGCATACGCCCGATCAGCGGGCGCGGCCCGATCACCCACCCCACGCGGAGACCGGGGAACGAGATCTTCGAGAAACTGCGCAGCAGAACGGTGGGAGCGGAACCATCCACCTGCTTGACGGCGGGGAGCGGCTGGCCCTGGTACCGCAAGCCGCCGTAAATGTCGTTCTCCACCAGCACGGCGCCGGCATCCCGGGTGGCGCGCAGCAGGACTTCCCGGGCGCCCAGGCTGAGCGTGGCCCCGGTCGGGTTCTGGAAATTGGAAGTCACCACCACCAGCTTCGGGCGGCGCCGGTCGAGGGCCCGCTGCAGTTCGTCCAGGTCGATCCCCGCAGCCGTCATCGGAACGCCGGTCACCTCGGCGCCGATCTCCAGAAACAGGTTCTTCAAGCCGGGATAGACCGGATCCTCGATGGCCACCGGCTCGCCGGGCCGTAGCAGCACGCGGGCCAGCAGGTCCAGGGCCTGCTGGCAGCCGCTGGTCACCATCAGCTCGTCTTCGGGGCCCAGGACCCCTTCCCGGTGCGAGGCCTCCAGCAGGTAGCGCCGCAACGGCTCGTAGCCGCCGGGCGAACCCAATTGCAGGATGGCGGCCGCCTGCGGGCCCTCCAGCACTTCCCGGCAACTGGCGCGCAAGTCTTCGATCGGAAAGAGGCGCGTGGAGGGACGGGAGGCCGAAAAACTGATGGCTCCGGAGGGAACCGGGGCCGGCGCCGGCGAGACCGGGCGGTCGCCCAGCAGCGAAGTCCAGTTCACCCCACGGCCGCGAACCTCCTCGACTGACACAAAGCTACCCCGGCCGACATGGCCCTTGATCAGTCCTTCGGCTTCCAGGAGCCCGTACGCAGCGGACACCGTGGCCCGATTCAAGCCAAGCGTACCAGCCAATTCCCGTGTGGCCGGCAGTCGTTCCCCCGCTTTCCACTGCCCGGACTCGATGAACTGCTTCATCTGGGTGTACAATTGACGGTAAATTGGTGTGCCGGAGCCTGGCTGGATCTGTGGCAGTTGCGGCATGCCAGGTTGAGTATACCATATTGGATGGTTGGAGGATCTGACTGACATGGACGGCTGCCGGTCCGCACCGGGGCGGCTGCTGCATAACTTTTCACCACCCTGCCCCGGGGCCGTACTCCGGCCCGCACCCGATCGTGGGACAATATAGGGCGAGGGTGTCTACACAGTTCAACTGGTGAGAATCGCTTGAGTTATCAACTCTGCAACGCGCCGCAGCCCGATGATATGACCCGGCGCTGCATCCGACATCACAACCATACCGGACCACATCAAAGCTTTGTGTCCGAGTGGAATGAGGGCGACACCACGTCGCGGCGCCGGCCCCGGCCCGCTCTGCCTCCGGTGGTCGCTCCGTCAAAGAAGAGGCAGCAACCGCACCCGAAGCGCCGAGCCAACCGGCGCGGCTGAAGATCCTCGAATCGCGGCCGTGGCTGCCACCCGGCTGCCGCATAATGGTAGAGATCATGACCGAAGCGGCATGTCCCAAGTGCGGCGGCACGGGGTGGATCATCGTGGAGCAGGCGGAAGTGTCGGGAGCGGCTCGCTGCGACTGCGTGCGAGCCGAACGGGCCCGCTCGCTGGAAGAGAAGGCCGGCATCCCGCCGTTGTACCGGGCTGCGTCACTTGACAACTTCCTGCTGCCCAAGGACAACCCCACGGCCAAGCGGGAACTGGGCCTGGTGATGAACACCGTGCGTGTCTTCGCGCGCGAGTTTCCCCTGGAGAAGAAGCCCGGCCTCCTGCTGATCGGCGAACCGGGGACGGGCAAAACGCACCTGGCCGTGGCGGCCCTGCGGATCCTGATTTCGCGCGGCTTCGAGGGCCTCTTCTTCGACTACCAGAACCTGCTGGACCGCATCCGTTCCGGCTACGACGCCGCTTCGGGAGCCAGCGACAAGGAGGCCTACCGGTGGGCGCTGGACGCCGAGGTGCTGTTGCTGGACGACCTGGGCGCGCACCGCGTCACCGACTGGGTGGAAGACACGGTGACCTCCATCATCACCTACCGCTGCAACCAGCAGAAGCCCGTGATCGTCACTACCAATCTGCCGGATCCGGACGCGGGCGATGCGATTGTGGAGCGCGCGCCGGCCTCGCCGGGGAAGATCGACTATCGGATCAGCCTGGCCGACCGGATCGGATCGCGCGCGCGTTCCCGCCTCTTTGAGATGTGCCGGGTGGTTCGCATGCCGCTGGTTGAAGATTACCGCCTCCACAAAAGCCGCTAGCTGATGCGCTTCCTCGCCGCATTCCTGATTGGCGCCGCCCTCCTGGCGCAGGCGCCCCTGCCGGGCGGCTCCCCCGCTTACGTGCAGGCCGTCGCCTTCCCGTTTGAGCAGTTTCCACAGAATTTGTGGGAACGCGAGCTGGTATGGCTGAAAAACCTGGGTATCCGCACGGTGGCCTTTCCGGCAAACCTTGGGCAGAACGATCTGGATCGGGTGATCAAGCTCCTGAGACGGCTCGATATGCACGCCTGGATCCGTCCCCCCTGGCCGGCCGGGGCGGGCAGCGACCTCACACCCCACTTGTTGCAGCACGGCGGGCCCATCGCCTTTGTCGAGGGAGGGCCGGCAAACCTGCACGGACCGCCGCCACCCGCGCCGGTGGCGGTTATCTCAGCCGTTTCCCCCGGAGCGCTGGCGCGCAGCCGCCAGGCCATCGGCTCGGGACGGGGCTCGCTGCTATGGACGGACGTGGAGGATTCCGTCTACCCGGTCTTCCGGAAAGGCGTGGTGTCGATGAGCGGGGAGGACCGGCCGGGCGCGGCCGCGCTGCGGCGCAACGCGGCCCTGCTGCGCAACTGGGCGCCTCTCATCCCCGCCCTGCAACCCCTGAGGAGCTTTGCGGTCCGGCCGCCGGCCGGCAAGCTGCCCGCCCAGGTGAGCGCGGTTCAGCTCTCGAGCCGGGGCGTGAACGGGATCTCGGCCGTCAACCTGATCAACCAGGGAACGGCGGCCTTCAAGGGCTCGCTGCGCGTTTTCGATCCCAGGGCCAAGGCGGCCATCGTGGCGCCGGGGATCGAAGCGGGTCCCGGACAGAGCCTTTGGCTGCCGGTGGACGTGCCTCTGGCTTACGGCGGCCTGTGCCGGGATTGCAGCAGTTTCGCCCGCCGCGACCGGCTGGTCTTCGCCACAGCCGAACTCCACTCGCTCGAATTTGAGAACGGCATCCTGGCCATGGAATTCGCCGCCCCCTCCGCCGCCGAAGCCGTGCTGGAGCTGACCAACGCTCCCAGCGGACCGTTCGTCGCGGGAGGGACGCTGAGCGAGTTTCAGTGGGACGAGAAGACCGCTCGCGCCCGCCTGCCCATCCCGGCGGGGAAAGGCCCGGGCCATCGCGTGCGCATCGGCCTGGCTATCGAACCGCCCGAGCACACCGGCTTTTTTGTGAATCCGAACCGCCTGATCCTTGGGCGCAAGAACCGGGTCCCCACTTCGTACTCGTCGGAAGAGCTGGCAGGCCGGTCGCGGCTTCTGGTTCCCCCCGGCTACCAGGTCGAGGCCGAGAGAACCTCGCCCGCCGAAATTGTCTACCAGGTGACGCCGGCCGCCGGAGCGGCGCACGGCGAGTTCGTCGAACTGGCGCTGGAAGCCGACGGTGTGCGGCTGGGACGCGCCCGTCTGCAGTTGTTCCGCCCGGTCTCGCTGCGCTTGCGGGAAGCCGCCCGGCTGCATTTCGGAACTGACACGGAGTTGCCCGTGGACCCACCGCTTGTGTGGCTCGATCCCCGCGCGGGGCGCAATCTCGACATCGTCCTGCGGAACAACATGCCCTCGATTGAGAACTTCGTGGTGGAGGCTTCGGGCGAGGGCCTGGAGTTCCTGCCGCCCAAGTACGAGATCAGCGCCGGTGCGGTGGCCGAGCGCTCCGTGGCGCCGCGGGTCTTCGCCGGAGAGCTGGCCACCGGCGTCCATCAGGCGCGGCTTACGGTTTCCGGCGCCGCCAGAATGGAACTGCCGTTTCGCGTGGTGGCTATACGGCGGAACGAGGCCCTGGCTTATTCCCTGGACCTGGACTCCGACGGGTCTCCCGAGTGGGTGCTCGAGAACCAGCGCTTGCGGGCGGTGTTCTCCGCGCGCGGCGGGGGCCGCTGGCTGGAGTTCGTCTGGAAGGACACCAACCTGAACGTGCTCCCGGAATCGGGCGTATTTCCGGGAACGGAACCGGTCGGCTTCACGCTTTCGAACGCCGGGCGTGAGGCGCGCCTCGAGATCGCCGGAGCCGGCTGGCGCCGCACCGTCCGCCTCGGCGGAGCGGACAGCCACCTGACCGTGGAGCAGGACAAGCCGCTGCCTCCGGAAACCCTGCGCTCCGCCAAGCGCGGCGATCTGTTTTTCGGAGCGGCCCGCCCCGGTCCCGCGCGCGCGATTTACTACCTGGAACGCGGGTCGGGTGAGCGCTTCGAGGAACTGAAGCGCGGCCGCTAAAAAGGTCTCCGGGCCGGAATGAGCTGTTAAAATAAAGACAAGACTTGGGTGGAGTGCAGTGCTGGGAAGCAGGCCGGCATGTTTCGAGCCATCAAAGAACAGATCGACACGATCTTCCGGCGGGACCCGGCGGCCAGAAGCGTAGCGGAGATCCTGCTGTGCTATCCGGGCTTCCACGCCATCCTTCTGCACCGCCTGGCTCACAAGCTTCACAGGGCGCGCGTGCCTCTGCTGCCGCGGGTTATCTCGCAGTGCAGCCGCTTTTTTACCGGAATTGAGATTCACCCCGGCGCCCGTATCGGCAAGCGCTTCTTCATCGATCACGGCATGGGTGTGGTGATCGGAGAAACCACAGAGATCGGCGACGATGTGCTGCTCTACCAGGGCGTGACCCTGGGCGGCACGGGGCATGAGAAGGGCAAGCGGCATCCCACCCTCGGCAACCATGTGGTGGTCGGAACCGGCGCCAAGGTGCTGGGCAACATCCGCCTGGGCGATCACGTCAAGGTGGGGGCCGGCTCGGTGGTGATCCGCTCGGTGCCCGACCATTGCACGGTGGTCGGCATCCCCGGCCGCATCGTACGCCGGCGCGATGAAGAGGACGCCCTGGAACACGGCAAGCTGCCGGATCCCGAAAAGCGGCAGATCGAGCACCTGGCCCGCAGGGTGGCCGACCTGGAGCGACAGGTGCGCGCGCTCATCGGAGAGCGCACCGAGGAGCCGGCCTCCCGCAAGGGCGGCTGAAACCTATCCCGCTGCCGAAGCCGCTTTGGCCCACTTTCCGCAGCGGCGGAAGAAGGCCTGCGCGCGGGCCACGTCCCGGAGGATCTGGTTCTTCAGTTCCGCGGCGCTGGGGAACCTGCGCTCGTCGCGCAAACGCTTCAAAAACTCGACCCGGATGCGGCCAGGCGGATCGCCCGACAACCAGGCCAGCAGGAAGGTCTCGATGGTGAGCCGGTCGCCGTGGAAGGTCGGGCGGTAGCCCACGTTGGTGACCGAAGGCCAGTGCCGGCCGTGGTCCGGATCCTCTGTCCGGGTGATGTAGACGCCGGTGCGGGGCAGCAGTTCTCCCGGCGGCTCCAGGTTGAGGGTCGGCACGGTCTGCCTGGAGCCCACTCCCTGCCCCGGGACCACCCGGCCTTCCAGGGCGTAGGGCTTTTCCAGCAACCGGGCCGCGCGGGAGACATCGCCCGACGAAATCAACTTCCGCACGGCGCTGCTGCTCACCAGCACGCCGCGCACCTTCACTGCCGGGACGATCTCGGTTTCGAAGCCGAGGCCGGCGCCCAGTTCCTTCAGCAGCCGGGTGTCGCCCGCGTGCCGGTGGCCGAAGCGGAAATTCTCTCCCACCAGCACCACGCGGGCGCCCAGCCTGCCGGCCAGCACTTCCCTGGCGAACCTCTCGGGCGTGATCCGGGAGAATTCCAGGTCGAAGGGAACGATCAGCACCTGTTCAATTCCCCCGGCCCTCATCAGCCCCGCGCGCTGCTGGGGTGTCGTCAACAACACAGGGGCTCGCGAAGGAGCCACAACGGTGGCGGGATGCGGGTCGAAGGTCACGGCCGACGCCTTCAACCCACGGGCCGCGGCAACCGAGACGATCCGGCGCAGGATGCGGCGATGGCCCGCGTGTACGCCGTCGAAATTCCCGATAGTGACAGCCGAGGGACCGAAGTCCGGGGGGATCTCATCCAGACTGCGAAATACCCGAAAGACGGAGGGCATGGCTAGCTCGGCTCCCCCGCGGTGACTTCCAGGCCGTCGTACGCCAGCCGCACGTGCGGCGGCAGTTTCTCTTCCGTCGCGGCGTGGCTCAGTTCGTGACAAACGTGAGTGAAGAAGGCGCGGCGCGGAGCCAGCCGCTCCACGTATTCGAGCGCGCGCCGCACGGTCGTGTGAGTCGGGTGCGGCCGGTTGCGCAGTGCGTCCAGGAACAGCACATCCAGTCCCTGCAGCATCCGCTGCGAATCTTCCGGGATCTCGCTGTGGTCTGTCAGGTAGGCCAGAGGGCCGAAACGGAAGCCGTGGATCCATTGCCTGCCGTGCTTGAGCGGTATTGGCGTAATCTCAACTCCGAAAAGGCAGAATGGACCGCCGTTCATGACGTGCGTCTCCAGGCGCGGGATCGAGGACTCACTCGGGTATCCGTTGAAGATATAGGAGAAACAGCGGCGTATCGAGGCCATGGTTTGCGGCGCGGCGAAGATCGGTATGGGACCCTGGTGGAAATTGAACGGGCGCACGTCGTCCAGTCCCAGGATGTGGTCGGCGTGATCGTGGGTGAACAGGATGGCGTCCACGCGCTCGATGCGGGCCCGCAGCGCCTGCGCCCGGAAATCGGGAGTCGTATCGATGACGAAGTTCCGGCCGTTCATGCTCACCAGCACCGAGGGACGCAGCCGCTGGTCGCGGGGGTCGGTGGAGGAACATACCGCGCACCGGCAGCCGATGGTGGGCACACCGGTGCTGGTGCCCGACCCCAGGACCATCAGCTTCAACCGTCCGGGCGGCGGCGTCATTTACGATTCTGAGCTTTCGGAGGAAGGCGCGGCCCCAGTCTCTCCGGCCGTCCGGGCGGCTTCGGCAGGCTCATCCGGTTTGGGACTCTCCTCCCGGGCAGCCGCGCGCCGCTGCTGGTCCTCGAACGCCTGGACATAGCGAAAGCGCAGTTCGGTCAGCGAATTCTCCAGCAGGCGCTTCTCCTCGAGCGAGAGGTTGCCCCTGGTCTTCTCCTGAATCATGGCCAGCAGATCGATCCCGTGCCGCGCCAATCCCAGGTCGGGCTCGGGACGCTCGCTCTCCGCGCCGAAGTGCATCAGCCCCAGGTTCATCTCCACCTGGGTGCGGATCGAGAAAAGCAGGAACTCGAAGGTGGCCGGGGGCACGAACGTCCGCTCCTGTTCCTGTTCCATCGTTTTCCGGGTGGTTTCAGCCTCACTCATCTCGGAATCATTCTAGCGCAGCACAAGCCGCGAACCGGACGCACGGCCGTCCGCACGGGCTCACCGCGCGTGCTCGGACTTTCTCCGGATCTCGATCGCCAGCCGCTTAATCTTCTGGTTCAGCGTTGACAGCGGAACTCGCAGATTGTCAGCCGCTTCCGTCTGACTCCAGTTAGCCTGTTCCAGGTGCTCGATGATGACCCGGCGCTCGAAATCGGCCACGATCTCGAACAGCGAAGCGTCCGGAGGCAGCGGCCCGCCGTCCCGCTGCCGGACCCGGATGCCGCCCGCCTGGAGGATTTGCTCGGGCAGCACGTCCAGGGGCACCACCGGCTCGGACGCGAGAACCACGGCTCGCTCCACCGCATTCTCCAGTTCCCTGACGTTGCCCGGCCAGTTGTGATCCATCAGGATCTGCAACGCGTCGGGCGCGAATTTCAGCACGGAGCGGTTGGAAGCGTCCAGGAACTTCTCGTTCTCGCGGCAGTACTTTGCGAAGAAGTGATCGATCAGCAGCGGAATGTCTTCCTTGCGGTCGCGCAGCGGCGGAAGCGAGAGGTTGATCACGTTCAAGCGATAGTAGAGATCCTCGCGGAATTTGCCTTCATCCACGAGCCGTTTGAGATCCGCGTTGGTGGCCGCCAGGATGCGCACGTCGACCTTGATCACTTCGCTCGATCCGAGCGGCATGAACTCCCGCTCCTGGATCACCCGCAGCAGCTTGGCCTGGATCTCGGGCCCGACCGTGCCGATCTCGTCGAAAAAGATGGTGCCCTTGTTGGCAATCTCGAAGTAGCCCTTGCGGCTCTGCAAGGCGGAAGTAAAGGCGCCCTTCACGTGGCCGAACAGCGTGGATTCTAGCAGCTCCGGCGGCAGCGAACCGCAATTGACGGGAACGAACATCTGCTCGGCGCGGGGCGAGTTGGCGTGGATCGCCTTGGCGATGAGTTCCTTGCCGGTGCCCGTCTCCCCGCTGATCAGAATCGTGGACCGGCTGGGGGCCACCTGCGTGACCAGGTCCAGCACGCGCAGCATGCGCTCGCTCTTCCCGATGATGTTGGGGAAGCTGTAGCGCTGCTTGAGCGCCCGCTTGAGGCTCCGGTTTTCGAACTCCAGGCGGCGGCGGGCGATCATCCGCTCGATTTCGATCAGCAGCTTCTCGTTGTCCCAGGGCTTCGAGAAGTAATCGTTGGCGCCCAGTTTCAGCGCGTTTACGGCTGCCTCCACCGAACCGTAGGCGGTGATCATGAAGATGGGGGTGTCATGGTCCCGCTCGCGCACCTCGCGGAGCACGTCCATGCCCGAGCGATCGGGCATCATGAGATCCAGCAGGACCAGGTCGTAGGTCCTGGACTCCATCTTGTGGAGACCTTCCCCGGCGTTCTGGGCCAGGTCCACCGAGTAGCCTTCCAGACTCAGCAGGGTTTCCAGGCTCTCGCGGATGTCGGCCTCGTCATCGACCACCAGCACTCTGCCGCGGGATTCCGAAATTGTAGAGGTTCCCTCCAGGACGACGGGATCAGGCATTCACAGGCTTTCTGACGTGCGGAAATTCCAGGTGGAAGCGCGTGCCTCCGCCGGGCCGGCTGGCCACGCTGATACTGGCGCCGTGCTCCCGCATGATGCCATACGTGACCGCCAGGCCAAGGCCGGTGCCCTTGCGGGCCGCCTTGGTAGTGTAAAAGGGATCGTAGATCCGGCCCAGGCTTTCTTCTGCGATGCCGTGTCCGGTGTCGGCCACATCCACGCGCACACCGCCCTCGCCGGTCCAGGTGGAGACCTTCAGCTCGCCGCCCCCGGACATCGCGTCGCGGGCGTTCAGGAACAGGTTGAGGAAGACCTGCTGAAGCTTGTTCGGGTTTCCGCTGATGGGCGCCAGACCCTTCTCCAGCGACAGCTCAGTCCGCACGCCGGCCTTCTGCATCTGATGCTCGACCAGGGAAAGAGTCTCCTGCACCACCCGGTTCAGGTCCACCTCCACAAACTCCGTGGCGGAGGTCCGCGAGAAATTCAACAGGGAGTTGACGATCTCGCTGGCACGGAAGGTCTGCTTGGCGATCTTCTCCAGCAGCCGCGACTTCTGATCGTCGCCCGCCACCTGCTTCGCCAGCATCTGCGCGTAGGTGGAGATGACCGCCAGCGGCGTATTGACCTCGTGCGCCACTCCGGCGGCCAGCAACCCGATACTGCTCAACTTATCGGCCTGAAGCAGCTGCCGCTCGAGTTCGGCCCGGTCCGTCACGTCGTCGAAGATGATCAGCCGCCCGATCTGCTCCAGGTGCTTGGAAACCAGCGGAGCAATGGCGATGTTCACGATGATCTCGCGAACCATTTCGGGCCGGCCGGAACCGTTCTTCTGAGCGCCGTTGGCCGTCCCGTTACCGTTGCCGTTTCCGGCCGCCGCGGCCATCACCGCCGGCCGCAGCGCGAACTTGTAGATATGGTGAATGCCGGACTCGCCCCGCACCCGCTCGAACTGCTCCACCAGGTCGGGCGGAAAGACGTCGGAGAGCTTGCGGCCCAGGGCGCTTTCGCGCGAGATGCCGGTCAGCCGCTCGATCTGCGTGTTCCAGCTCTCCACACGGTCTTCCAGGTCGGCGGCCAGGATGCCCACGCTGATCGACTCGACGATGTTCTCGCTGAACTCCTTCAGCCGCTCGTTCTCCTCCACCTTGCGCTGCAGGGACTGGTACAGCTGCGCGTTCTCGATGGCGATGCCCACGTAGCCGGTCAGCGTCAGCAGCAGTTCCAGATCCACGCTGGAGAGGAAATCGCCGTCCTCGGTGCGGCTCACGCCCAGGTAGGCGATGGTCCGGCCCCGGAGCGAACACGGAAGGTAGTACGTCAGGTCCAGGTCGGCGATCGTCTGGCGCATCGAAGCCGGCCACTGCTGGGACACGGCGTCGAGTCTATAGCGCGTGCGCTCGAAGAACAGGTAGGGCTTGTCGAGGTTCTCGGTGAGAAAGGTCAGGTCGAGCGGGTGATCCGCGCCGATCGGCCGCCCCTTGCGGTCCTTCAGCCCCACGGCCATGTTCAGAGAAAAGCGCGGCGCCGCCGCCTCCGGGTCCTCCGCCAGGAAAAAGGCCAGGTGCCGGATCGAGAGCGTGCGCGTCAGCCGGTCGGCCACCGAGGCCAGCATGGCGTGCAGATCGGTCTCCGAACTCAGCTCGCGGGCGAACTCCACCAGGGTGCGGCGGTAGTCGTAACGGTCCCGGTAGAAGTACTTGTCCAGCCGCTCCTGAATCCAGTTCCGCACGGGCTGGAACAGGAAGGCGGTGACCAGCATGACGCTGATCAGCCCCACGTTGCCAAGGTCCTTGAAGTTCTTCTGCACCAGGCTGGCCAGCGAAAAGATGATGCCGTAGAATGCCGCCAGCACGCAGACCGTGGCCAGGGTGTAGGCGTAGCCGCGCCGGAACAGAATATCGACGTCCATCAGCCGGTAGCGCACGATGGCGTAAGCCAAAGTGAGGGGAATCAGCAGCAGCGAGAGGACCGCCGCCTTCATGTACTGGTTGGGCACCATCCCAAGCACGTAGGGCAGCACGTAGAAAACGGCGAAAGGCAGGATGCCGGTGAAAGTGCCGTTGCGAAACCACTTCAACTGCTGGCGGACGATCGGGTCCTCGGCGCGGCGATGTTCGAGGGCGAGGGCAAAACCTCCGGCAAGGTACAGCACCGTCCACACCGGGAGCCAGATCCGGTCCAGCAGCCAGCGCAGTTCCACCAGCGGCATGGACACGCGCAGCATGCCCGAGGTGACCGCCAGCAGGACGAGCATTCCGACAGTCGCGGGCGCGTACAACAACGCCTGCCGGACGCGGGTCGCGATCCACTTGCGCGGTTCGGGGAATGTCAGGCAGAAATGCAGGAACAGGGTGGGAGCGAACAGGCCGGCCGCCACGTTGCCGAAATAGATGACCTTATCGAAATTATTCAGCTTGCCGGTGTAGTGAAAAGCGGAAAAGACAAACGAAACCAGGCAGAGAATATAGAAATGCCGCGCCTTGTATGCGCCGCCGCGGCGAAAATAGACAAACAGCCCGATGACCAGGTAGGCCACCCCGACCACATATTGCCAGATCACCGCGGGATCCCGGGCCACCTCCCCGATATAGACCGTGGTTTTGACATCCACTCCGGCGCGATGGTACAGGTACTCGGCCTTGCCCCAGGCGCCGATTCCCACCAGCACCTGGGTGACTTCGAGCGAATTGTCGACCGGCGATCCGTTGATGCGAAGCAGCAGGTCGCCGTCGCGCAGGCCGGCTTTCTGCGCCGGGCTGCCCTTGGCGATGTGCAGGGCCTTGACACCCTGAGGCCGGTCCACCCAGATGGCCCCGTCGTCGGGAAGGCGGAAGCGATACTGTTGCTGGAAATTGATGCCGGCCGACACGACCGCGGCGATCGTCAGAACGGTCAGGACCGCGGTGGAGAGCTGAAATCTGAGTTCCTGCAACATATGCGCGGGGCCGCTGTCACCCCGGACGATACACTGCCACCTGCCACTCCGAGCGAGAGCACGTTTGCTGCCAGCCGACAGCCTGGTCTTAACTCACAGAATACCCTAATTTTCTTTAATTTACAAACGCTTGCGGACGCCGAATCCGGTTTTTGGGAGCGGGCACTATGGGGAAGTGTAGCGGGCCCCTGAGGCGGACCGCCACAAACCCGTGGGGCGCCCCCTGCCCGCCGGCCCCGGCTTCCGGCGATAATAGATCCCGCAGCGGAGCGACATATGCCGGCGAACCTGAGCCCCGAGTACATGGCCGCCGAGGAGCAGTTTCGCGGCGCCCGCACCCAGGCGGAGAAGGTCCAGGCCCTGGAGAGGATGCTGGCAACCATCCCCAAGCACAAGGGCACCGAGAAGCTGCAGGCGGACATCAAGCGCCGCTTGTCCCAGGCCCGTAAGGAATCGCAGAAGAAGGGGGAGGCGCACGCCGTCCCCTTCTACCTGGTGCGCAAGGAGGGGGCCGGACAGGTCGTCCTGCTGGGACCTCCCAACGCGGGCAAGTCGCAACTGCTGGCCTCCCTCACCCACGCGCGCCCCGAGGTGGCCGAATTTCCGTTCACCACGCGGCTGCCGCTGCCGGGAATGATGAACTACGAAAACGTGCAGATTCAACTGGTTGATCTGCCTCCTCTGTCACCCGACTTCACCGAGCCGTGGATGCCCCAGGCGATCCGCGGCGCCGACGCCGGGATCCTGGTCGTGGACACGAACGATCCCGAGGTGTTGGACTCCATCGAGTTCATCCGCGCCAGGCTGGCCGAGTGGCGTCTGCCGGCCCCGAAGCTGCTGGCCGCCAATAAGTCCGACCGGCCCGGAGCCGGTGACAACTTCACGGCGCTCAGCGGCCTGTACGGCGGTGCTTTCCGCCTCATCGCGGTCTCGGCGCTCCAAGGAACCAACCTCGACGGCTTCGCCCGCGCTGTTTTCGAGGCGCTGGAACTGGTCCGGGTCTACACGAAGCCGCCCGGCAAGAAGGCCGAATTCCATACTCCGTACGTGCTGCACCGCGGCGAAACCGTGCAGGACGCCGCCCGGCACGTCCACAAGGATTTCGCCGAACACCTGAAATTCGCCCGCCTCTATCGTGCCTCGGGAGACCGCGACGGCCAGATGGTGGAGCGCAGCTACGTGGTGCAGGACGGCGATATCCTGGAGTTCCACTTATGACAGGCATGAACCGGCGTTCCTTTCTGGCTACCTCATCGGGTTCCCTGGCCGCGGGTCTGGCGGCAGGGGATTTCGTTCCCGGGTGGGACCCCAATCTCCCGTTTCGCAACATCACCCGCGCGCTGATCGTGCAACCCGTCTTCATGTACCGCATCCCGCAGGCCAGACCACAGACTTCGTGGAAATCCTGGGGCGGCATTCAGACCGAAGAGGCGGCGGCCGCCGAGGTGGAGCGCATCAACCGCGAATTGGCCGGGCTGGGCCGGGCGCACCGTTTTCTGCCGGTGATTCCGGTCAGCTCCCCCGAACAGGCCGCGCGGTTGCATGAGGGCAGCCACGATGCCGTGCTGCTGTACGCCTGCACCGGCGGCGGGCAACTGCTCCAGGCCTGCTGCTCCCCCAAACGCGACACCCTCATCTTCGTGAGGCACCGGTCCGGCCCGGTCTACTACTGGTACGAGGCGCTCAGCACTCGCTATCTGGCCACCACGCCCGGCGACAGCAGGCCCCACGTCGACGACGTCGTAGTGGACGACTACCGCGAACTGGCGTCCAAGCTGCGCGGGCTGGCCGGTGCGCGCAACCTGCGGGGCACGCGCATCATAGCCCTGGGCGGAGCTTCAGGGAAGTACAGCCCCGAGGCCCCCGCAGTAGCGCGCAGCCGCTTCGGGATGGAGATCGTGGAGGTGACCTACGACAGCTTCGCGCCGCGCATCCAGGCGGCCCGGTCCGATACCCGGCTGATGGCCTCCGCCCGGGAGGCGGCGCGCCGTTACCTGGACCAGCCCGGGACCACGCTGCGCACGCGGGAAGAGTTCGTGACCCAGGCCTTTGTGCTTTATTTCCTGTTCAAGCAACTCCTCCAGGAACAGGATTCTACGGCCTTTACAATAAAGAATTGCATGAGCACGATCATCCCCTTGTCGGAAACCACCGCCTGCCTCGCCTTGAGCCTGTTGAACGACGAGGGTCTGGTTGCGTTTTGCGAATCGGATTTCGTCATCATCCCGGCCGGCATCCTCCTGCGGCACATCTGCGGGATGCCGGTCTTTCTGCACAATTCCACCTTTCCCCACCAGCGCATGGTCACCTGCGCGCATTGCACCGCCCCTCGCCGCATGAACGGGAGCCGGTACGAACCGGCCATGGTGCTGACACACTATGAATCCGAGTACGGCGCCGCGCCCAAGGTGGAAATCCCCGCAGGCCAGGAAGTGAGCTTCATCGACCCGGAGTACAGCACCGGCCGCTGGCTGGGGATCCGGGGCGTGGTGCGGGCCAATCCCTTTTACGAGATCTGCCGGTCGCAACAGGACGTGGAGATCCAGGGCGACTGGGAACAACTCAAGTCCGAGGCGCGCGACTCGCATTGGGTGATGGCCTACGGAAACCATCTCGCCGAGGCCGGCTACGCCGCCCGCAAGCTGGGCATCCGCTGGGCCGGGATCGAGAAGCCGTCGCTCAGGCCGAGCGCATGAGTTCGTCCCAGGTCACCTCGCGCCGCGTCTCGTAGGCCATACGGCCCAGCAGCGACGTCAAGGTGCTCTCGGCCGCGTTCTTCGCCATCGAGAACGGCTTGCGCTCCACAATGCTGGTGACGAAGGCTTCCACTTCGTCGATGGTGATCTCCCGCTTGGAAACCTGCTTCTCGATCAGGCTGCGGTCCTCCAGATCGTCGGCGTTCTTGAGCGGCGAGGCGGGGATGGGACCGTGCCACTTCATGTAGGTGCGGGCGGTTTCGAGCATGCCCCCGGAACCGTAGAACTGCTCTTTCACGTCCCGGAACCCGGCCGTGTGCTTGATGCTGATCAGCCAGCCCTTCACACCGCCGGGATACTGGTAGATGATGTCGTGGTGGTCCGAAGTCCAGTCGCCGTAGTGCAGCTTGTAACGCAGCCCGCCTTCTCCCACCGCCTTTAGCGGATGCGCGCCGGCGAACCAGTTCAGAACGTCCACGCCGTGGCAGTCCTGCTCGACGATGGCGCTGCCCGAGTAGTCGCGCCACGCGCCCCAGTGCCGGATCTTCTGCTCCTCGGGAGGGTAGGGCGATTTGAAGCCCTTGGGGGGCACGCCGCCCAGCACCCAGTAGCTCATCATGAGCTTCATCTCGCCGATCTTGCCGGAACGCAGGATCTGTTCCGCCTTCAGGTACTCGGGGCTGAAGCGCTGCTGGAAGCCAAAGGCGATGGTCTTGAATTTATCGGCCTGTTCGGAGGCCCGCAGGAGGCGTTTGACGCCGGCCACATCGGCCCCCGCGGGCTTCTCGCAGTAGATGTGCTTGCGGGCCTGGACGGCGGCTTCGAAGTGCTCGGGATGCAGAAACACGGGCGTGGCGATCAACACGCAGTCGATATCGGCCTGGGCCAGCAGGTCGACGTGATCCTTGAAGACCCGCGCCTTGTCGGCGGACGGCAGCGTGGTCTTGGCCGCGTCAATCCGGTCGCTGAAGCGGTCGCAGATGGCCGTAAGGCGGATGCGCGGATCGCGGGTGAATATGGCGCCCACGTAGCGGCCGCGCCCGCCCGTGCCGATGATTCCGAACGATACCGCCGAGTTGGCCTGGGAGCCGAAGGCGGTTTCGGGTTTCACAACCATGAGATTGGCCGCCACTCCCCCGAGCGCGCGCCGTCTGGTGATCCTCGCCATAGCCCCTTATCTTACAGGACATGAAGCCCACCGTCTCAAGGGTCCGCGGAACCACGCGAGCGAAAACCTCCGCTCCCTCGGCCGCGGGCCGGAAGCGGGAAAACGGAGCACACCGGGATGGAATGTCCGGCGGCCGGTTCCAGGCGCCGCACGCGGCTCTCCTAGAGGTTCCGCCCCGCCCCATGATGCCCGTTCGCGACGGGTTATGATCGGATCTCTCAAGGAGGTAACGCTATGACCAACCGTCTCGCGGCATTCCTCGTCGCCGCGGCCGTCCCCGCACTGGCCCAGATGGACGGCTTCTCCAAGGCCCAGGTCATCAAGTACACGCCCGACTGGACAGGCGAACGCCTGGAGGACGGGCGGCCCAAGGTATCCGACGCGCTGCTGGACCGCCTCCGCAAGGTCCATATGACGTCGGAAGAGGCTGCCTGGGGGCCGCTGCGCCTGATCCATAATTACATGCACCAGTGGGAAGGAAACTGGAAGATCCTCAATCCGGAGAAGGGACTGGTGGGCCGGGCGTTCACGGTGCAGTTCATGCCCGGCCGGCCGGAGGTCTCCCGCATCATCGAGGGCGAGGCCAGCGCCAAGGGCCTCTCCCAGCACAACGTGCGCATGATGGACATGCTGCGGCCCGGCGACGTCATGGTGGTGGACATGGCCGGCGGGCGGGTGGAGGACGGCGTGATCGCGGGCGACAACCTGGCCGTGGCCGTCTGGGCGCGCACCGGGAACGGCTTCGTGGTCAACGGCTCCATACGCGACCAGGAGGGCATCGAGCCGCACGGCTTTCCGGTCTACTGCAAGGGAGTTTGGCCGGGTGTGTTCGGCGACCTGATGATGACCGGCATCAATGTCCCCATTCGCATCGGCGAGGTGACCGTGATGCCCGGAGACGTCGTGGTGGGCGACCGCGAGGGTGTGACCTTCGTTCCGCCCCACGTCGTCGAGGAAATTGCGGCCAACGCCGAGATCTACGACCTGGCGGACGAATGGCGCATGGAGAAGTTCATTTCCACCAAAGGCCAGGTGCGGATCAGCGACCTCTACGGCCGCATCGCCATGCGCGACCCCGCCCTGCAGAAAGAATGCGCCGAGTACGTCAACACCAGGATGCGGGAGCGCGGCATCTCACCGGTGGCCCGCCAGCAGTGGGAGGTGCGCAAGTACTCCGGTTCGGGCTGTTACCCGCGCAAGTAGCCGCGCTACGCCTTCCTCCCGTACTTGAGCGTCCAGGCCGCGTTTTCGGCGATTTCGTCCTTGAAGCGCGGGCACATGCCGACGATCACCGCGTCAGTGGGCTTGATGTTCTCGAAGGCGAAGCGGAAGGCGGCCTCGACCGTCTCCGGCCGGTCGATGCGCCGGCCGGCGCCGAGCAGTTTGAAGGCCAGGCAGGGACGCCGGGTTTGCCGCACCATGCGGGTCATCCGCTCGGGGTCCTTCTCCATGTAGATTTCCCCGAGAGGCGCTTCGCCGTACTGTTCGCGGAAGTCACCGCTGGTCCGGGAGACCCGGTAGAGACAGGTCATGAAGTAGTCGATGTCCCAGCCTTCGCCTTCGATCGAATCGACCACCGCCGGGTTATGGGTGGAAACGCCGACCATCACGCCGGAGTCCCGGACAGCTTTGCAGAATTCCCTCACCTTGTGCATCTCGCGGGCGCGGAAGCGGTCGTCGGTACGGCCGCCGTGGTGCGCGATGCCGATGGGCTTCAACTCGCGAGCCACCTTGCCGATCAGGCTCAGGTCGGTGTTCATTTCAAAGTCGGCCAGCAGGAACCAGTTCATCCGCCCGCCCTCGGCCCGGTAGCGCTTGAAGTCCTCCATGCTCTGCTTCATGTAGTGCACCTGCCAGGTCCGCAGGCCGGCCTGCTCGCAGCGGCGCAGGATTTCGATGCGGCGGTCCTGGGTCATGTAGTCGCGCATGAAACTGCTCAGCAGAGCGTTGAAATGCGAGTATCCGTAGAACGGGTTCGAGCCGATAATCAGGCGGCTGACCTCGGCGTTGCCGAACCGGACCGTGGGGAGCGGCGCGGGCGCGGCGGGGGCAGGTTGCCCCAGCGCGAAGGCTCCACTCACCCCGGCGGCCGACTGCAGAAAGCGGCGGCGGGAACCCGGCTCTCTCTTCATTTGCTGACCTCCGGTGCGAAATTCGTCGAGTTTACTTTGTGAAGCCGGGATTATAACATTCTGAGGAACCGATTCAGACACGCCGGTGTCAAAAGACCACAAGGCCGCGCTGCCGGCGGCCTGGAGGCGCCGATGCGCAAAGATCTTTGGTACGCACTTCGAAACATGGCCGCAAACCCGGGAGTGTATGGCGTCGCCCTGCTCACCCTCGCCCTTGGCATCGGCGTCAACACGGCCATGTTCAGCGTGATGCACGCCGTCCTGCTGCGCCCGCTGCCCTATCGCGACGCGGACCGCCTGGTCACCATCGGGGCCCGCATCCCTCGACTGAATATCCGGTCGGCGGCCGTCGAGTACAATACCTTCGCCGAATGGTGGCGGGCCCGCGCCCGCTCCTTCGAAGCAATGGCGGCCCATACTTCCGGCTGGACCGTTCTTACCTTGGGAGACCAGCCCCAGCGGGTCCGAACCGTTCGCGTCACCGCCAACTACTTTTCCGTGATCGGCCTGGGACCGTCGCTTGGCCGCGACTTTCTGCCCGAGGAAGACCAGCCGGGCGGACCTCGCGTGGCGATACTCAGCGACAGATTTTGGAAGCGGCGTTTCGGCGCCAACCGCGCGGTGCTCGGCCAATCCATCCTGCTGGACCAGAACAGCTACACCGTGATCGGCGTTCTCTCGCCCGGCTTTGAACTGAACCAGGGCGAAGTATTCGTGCCCATCGCCGCCAGCACGGCGCGCGCGCCGGGACAGCCCACCGTGGGAGCCTACGCGCGGCTGAAGCCCGGCGTCACGGTCCGGGAGGCCCAAGCCGAGATTGACGGGCTGTGCCGGGGCTGGGTGGCCGAGTATCAGTACCCCAAAGACTGGGGCGCGCAGATCTGGCGGTTGCGCGACTACCTGGTGCGGGAGGTGCGGTCGAGCATCCTGGTGCTGGCCGTAGCCGTGGCTTTGGTGCTGCTGATTGCATGCAGCAACGTGGCCAATCTCCTGCTGGCCCGCGCGGGCGCGCGCCAGCGCGAGATCGCCATTCGCAGCGCCCTGGGCGCGGATCGAGGGCGCATCCTGCGGCAGTTGCTCACCGAGAGCGCGCTGCTGGGTGGGCTCGCCGCCGGCCTGGGCCTGCTGCTGGCCTGGTCGCTGGGCAAGGCCATCGTGGCCTCCGAGGTCCCCCTGCCGTTTTTGCGCAGCATCTCGGTAGACGGAACCATCCTGGCGTTTACCGTGGGTGCTTCGCTGGTGACGACAGTACTGTTCGGCCTGGCCCCGGCCTTGGCCGCGGCCCATGCCGGCCTGCTCGAGAACCTGAAAGAGGGCGGCCGGGGCGGCGGGGAAGGTGTGCGCCGCAGCCGGTTCCGCTCCACGCTGGTGGTGGCCGAAGTGGCCCTGGCGCTGCTTCTGGTGATCGGCGCCACCCTCACCATCCGCAGCCTGGTGCGGCTCCAGGCGGTGGACCCGGGTTTCAACCCCGAGTCGGTGCTGACCGCGGACCTGGCGCTGCCCCGCTCCGGCTACGCGGAAGCGGCCCGCCGTGCGGTCTTCTACCGCACGCTGCTGGAGCGAGTGGCGGCCATACCCGGAGTGGCATCGGCCAGCATGGCCTCGCATCTGCCGTTCAGCGGTTCCAAGAGCGGGAACGACATCTTCGCCGAGGGCGCGCCGCCGCCCAAGCCCGGCGAGCAGACCATCGCCTTTCACCGCACCATCGATGCCGGGTACTTCCGCGCGCTGCAGGTTCCGCTGAAGAGCGGCCGCTTCTTCACCGCGCGGGATTCCTCCGGACCCCCCATTGCGATAGTGAACGAGACCCTGGCGCGGCGCTTCTGGCCCGGCGAGGATGCCGCCGGCAAGCGCTTCAAAGTGGGCCGCTCCGGCCCGGTGTTCACGGTCGTGGGAGTCACGGCCGATATGCGCAATACTTCACTGGCCGACCCGCCCGACCTCGAGTACTACCTGCCCTACTCCATGTCCCCACCCTCCGCCATGGCCCTGGTGATCCGCACGACCCTCGATCCGCTGCGTCTCGCCTCCTCCCTGCGGGCCGCGGTCAGAGAACTGGACAAGGACCTGCCGGTCTCGGACCTCGGGACACTGGAAGCCAACATCGCCCGCTCGACCGGCGCCCGGCGTTTCTCGGTGACGCTGCTGGCAGGCTTCGCGCTGCTGGCGCTGCTGCTGGCCTCGGTCGGCATCTACGGCGTGGTCTCCTACTCGGTCGCGCGCCGCAGGCACGAGATCGGCGTGCGCATGGCCCTGGGCGCGGCGCGCAGCCGGATTGCCTCGATGGTGGTGGGCAACGCGGTGCTGCTGGGAGGCGCGGGCGTAGCCATCGGCATCATGGGAAGCTTTGGGCTCACGCGCCTCATCCGCACGATGCTCTACGGCGTCAGCGCCACGGACCCGCTGGTTTTCGCGGCCGCCGCCGTGTTCCTGCTGGGGATCTCCGTCCTGGCCGCTTACATTCCGGCCCGGCGTGCGGCCGCCGTCGATCCGCTGATAGCCCTGCGCGATGAGTAGACTGGAGGGATGGCCCTCTCGAAGCGCTCCACCATCCGGCAGCATGCCGACCGTTCCGTACCATCCCGCGCGGCTGAGATTCTGGCTCGGGGGACGGTGGCGCACGTTGGTTTTGCGATCGACGGGCAGCCCTACGTCATTCCGTTTTCGTACCACTACGACAAGGCCGCGCCGGACCGCCTGTATCTGCACGGCGGGCAGGAGTCGCGCGCGCTGCGCCACCTGGCCTCGGGCAGCCAAGTCTGTATCACGGTGACCCTGCTGGACGGCCTGGTCTATTCGCGCAGCGCGCTGTACCACTCCATGAATTACCGCAGCGTGGTGGTGTTCGGCACGGCTCGCGAGGTTATGGACCGCTCCTCGAAGAGCTGCATCTTCGAGCAGATGACGCGGCGCTACTTCCCCGGCCGGACACTGGGGCGGGACTACCAGGCGGCCACACCGGAGCAGCTGGATGCCACCGCGCTGCTGGAAGTCGCGATTCACGAGATGAGCGCCAAAGTGCGCACGGGCGGCCCCGCCGGGCCCCTGGATGCGACGCCCGGCGCGCCCGGCACCTGCGGAGTGGCGCCGCCGCCGCTGGACTTGCACCCACAGGAACAAGAGGTGGGCAGCCGGGACTGCGATACAATGCCTCGATAAGAGGTGAGTACTCGCAAGACGGCTTGGCGATCCGTCCGGAAAGCCCTGCCAGGCACCCTGCTCAGCGGCCAGAATCCCCAGCTCTCGGACGAAGTCTACTCGGTCGAGCGCGTCTCCAGCGATCGCTGGAAACTCTATCAAGCGAACAAACAGGAACAGGGAAACCGGCAAGTCGCCGAGATTTCGTGCGTCGGCGAGTTCGACGCCCGGGGACTGTACGGCGAACTGATGGATCGCTGCATCGACGTTCCGGACCCTTCGCTGGAGCAAGCTCCGCTGAACCTGCCCTCCCCTCGGCAGGTCTATTGGAACCGGGTCTCGGACCTGTTGCCCGGGTGCCTCCTGGATGCCTGGACCGTGTACGGCTCCATGATGGTGTGGGAGCTTTGGGGCTCCATCTCCTGGGACGGTGGCGCCCGATGGAACCTGCACTATTGCGGGGAGCCTTCCTCCGGCGACTGGCTGGAGGAACCGCAGATCATCACGGAGTGGTCCTGCACGGAAGAGCAGCTTCTTGACACCTGTGAGGAATTGGGCCTCGAAAAGAAAGCAATAAGCCGGGAACTGAGGGATTTGAAACGCGACCCGGCCCGGCTTCAGAGAATTCTGGTCCGTGCGCCGGAGGAACCCGCACCACACCCTCAACCGCCCCCGAGCGTCAGCCCGCCCGAGGCGCCGCGCGGAGACATATTAACGGCCTTCTTCCCCGAGACGCGCACCGAACACGAGCATTTGTCTCGCTGTCTGGCGGTTGCAGCCGAATACCTGCGCCATCCCTTTATCAGCCGGGTTGCCCTGCTGCCTACGGTTTCCGTGGACGAGAACGGTTTGCTCAAGGGAACGGCAGTGGAAACCAGAGACGTGGCACTTCCCGCCCTGCATGCGCCGGATGTGAGTTGTTCCATCCGGCTGACTTTGTTCTCGCCCCCCGGGGGAACCGATATCGAGCGGATGCTTGCCATCCTGCGGAGCACTCACCATTACGGGCGTACGGACCCGCCGATGGAACGGCAGGCGAACTTCACCATAGCCCCGGTGCTTGAGGAGGCGAAAGAGACCGTTTTCCGCACGAACTTCTTCCTCTGCGGGCTTTACGATCTGGCGCTATCCCAGATGGCGACCTGCGGCGCGCGCCATCACTTCACCTACCTGGGCCACCTGCGGCAACATGATGAAGAGCTGGACCGTCTCCTGTTGCTCCCGGCGCTCGGATGTCCGGCGCCTCCGCTGTATGCGCTGGTGACTCATTGCGGAACCGGGAAGCTCGGAGAAGCGTTCTACCAGCGCGCCGCGGACGTTGCACGGCAGGAAACAGCGCGCTTCGCCCGCGATATTCCGGCGTGGGGTGCATTTATGCGGCAGTCGGGCGAGAGATTCGGCGACTATCGCGAAGCGTTGGGTTACCTTCGACGCTGGAGCGAGGAAAACCACGAACGCCTGCACACCGCTCTGCTGACCAACCTTTTCAGCGGACGGCGTCCCCCCCAAGCCTGCTTCTACCAGGAACACAACAGTTTGCATCGCCTCGGGGAGAGCCGGCTTCTGCATACCCGGGGATGCCTGGCGACGGGCAAATTCGCCGCGGTACCGCTGGCCAAGGACAAGCCAATTCTGATCGGGATTCCGGGCAAAGGAGCCGATCGCGTCCTGTCATGCGTCCCGCAGGGTAGCGGCCAGGTTTTGCCACCGGAAGCAGCGCCGGCGGCGCGCTCGCCGGAGGTGGTCGTAGAGTGCAGTTCGGGGCCGCTCCAGCCGGCGCGGACGAGGCTCTATGCCCAGGATGCCGATCGGCTGAAACGGCAGCTTGTGGAATACGACCTTTTGCAGATCCTGGGACAGATCGAGCCGCTGGCTGTGCTCCTGCCGGGCGGAGCAGGCGAGTGACAGTTATTTCAGCACCAGGCGCCCGAAAGCCTCCGGTTTGTGGAACCAGCCTTGATGCACCGGCTGCCAGGCGAGGAAGCGGCGCGGGTTGTTGCCCTGAATGCGATAGAAATTGGCGCGGAAGGCGCGGCCCGCCTGCGGCTTCCAGGGAGCCAGGCTGGCGAAGGGTATGCGCATCTCCACGTACCATACCCGCCGTCCCTCGTCGATGCGGGTCTTCACCTGGAAGCCGGAGTTCCACTGCCAGTCGATCCTGTGCTTGCCGCCGGGATCCAGTTCAATATCCAGGTCGATCCACTCCCCGCGCGGCGACACCTCGAATTCCCGGTACTGGCGGATGTTCTCGAAATTCGACCCGATGAAGACCTCGGCGACGTCCCACTCCCACAGTTTGTTGGTCTCGCCGGCGCCCGGTTCGCCGGGCTTCAGGTACAGTTGCTCATACGGGCAGGTGAACAGGAAGTAGAGATTCTGCTCCGTCCAGCGGGAGCGCACCTCGGTGCGATATCCCGGCACCGGCTCCCCGTTGCGCCCGTGCTCGAAGCCGACCAGCGGAGCCCCGCGCCACCACTGCGACTGCGGGTCGGCGTCCGGCTGGTGGTCCGCCCGGGCGCGCCCGCTGAAAGCCTCGCCTCCGGCGGCCGTGAGCGAGGCTGCCAGTATCCAGATCAGATGTAGGCGATACATTCGATCTCCACCAGGCAGTCTTTGAGGGGAATGTTTGCGACCTCCACCGTGGTGCGCGCCGGAGGCTCCGGTCCGAAGCGGCCGCGGTAGGCTTCGTTCATTTCCGGAAAGTCGCGGATGTCGCTCAGGAAGACGGTGCACTTGAGCACCTTGCGCATCGAGGAGCCTACCCCCTGAAGGATCTGCTCGATCTCGTCGAGCACCTTGGCGGTCTGGGCTTTGGCCCCGGCAACGTCGTTGACCCCGTGGCCCGACACGTACACCATGTTCCCGAGAATCGCGGCGCTGGGGAACAGGGGCGTGGTGGTGGGCCTGGGGCCGCGGAAGTACACCTTCTTCTCGGGCGCCTGGGCGGAAGCGGCAGGCGTCATGGCGGCGGCGCCGAGGGCCGCGCCCAGCAGGTTTCGTCGTGATTTCTTCATGGCTGTGTCACAGTTTGTACTTGTCGTAATCGAAGGGCTCGTTGACCATGTGGAATTTCGGCTCGCCTTCGGCCTGCAGATAGTAAGTCTTGATGGCCACGCGCGGAAAATCGGTGAGCTTGCGCGGGGTGGCGCGGCCGTCCTTCCACTCGTAGACCGGAATCTCCCAGGGATTGAAGGTGTCGCTCAGCCCGCGTTCCTTGGCGATGCGATACACATGCACGTTGCCCGGCTCATGCCCGCCCAGGTAGAGTCCGATCACGTCCAGGCGGAACTTGTCCTTGGAGAACATCACGGTGTTGGCCATGAAGTCGTCGCCCACGTAGAAGCCGTCGCCGTCTCGCGCGCAGATGCCCTCGATCATGGCGAGGCCGGTCTTCAGCACGCTCTGGTTGTCGCAGGTCTTGTGCGCCCAGATTTCCTGCGAAATCGGCCCGATGCTCAACTTCCTGTCGGCCTTCAAGTAGCGCGAGTAGCCCATGCGCAGGTGATTCTCGAAGTAGCGGTTGACGCGGGCCTCGACGTCGGGCACGATGTCCGGTTTCATGTAGTCCGGCACGCCGGTCACCATCGGCCAGCCCGAACAGAACCTGACGTAGGGGTAGACCACCAGCCCCTGCTCGTTCTTCACCGACTGGGTCAGGCACATGCCGTGAGCTTTCCACTTGGCGATGTTCAGCAGCCAGGTGTCCGGCTCGTTGACCGGCGCATAGTGCGGGATGCGGCTGTAGACCACGGCATCGGGCACCTTGGTCCAGGTCATGTTGCGGCCCAGCTTGAAGTTGCGCACCCTCTGCTCGGGATCATTCATCCAGATTCCGTGCCGCTCGTTGATGTCCACGAATCCGCGGTAGTTCCAGCGGTTCCGTATGTTGGCTTCGATGAAATAGAACTTCTTCGCACCCAGTTCCTCCAGGCGGGTGACAAAGGCCTCGTAGAAGTGCGGATCGGTGCCGGCGCCCCAGTTCTCCACGTCCGGCCGGTCGCTGGCGCGCACGCTGACGACATTGGGCTTCAGCACGATCTTGTGTCCGACCGGCACGCCGGGGCGGTCCATCGGCACCAGGATCTCCCGCGCCAGCTTCAGGGCCGTCGTCCGGATGGCTTCCGCGGCCATCTTGTGAGGCACGTTGGTGCGGTGGATGAAGACCGCCTTGGGATTGGCCTCGATGAAAGGGTGCACGCCGAAATAGGCGGCGGCGTTGGCGTTGGCAGCCGCGGCGGCGGCCGCTCCCAGAAATTCTCTTCTGCTGAGTGTCATGGCTCGATCTCCGGCAGTTATTCAAACAGCACTACGCCCAGGCGCTCGACCAGGGCGATTTCGACCTCGGTGCCCGAGCCCTGGCGGATGATCTGCAGCGGCACATCCTGCTCACCGGGCGCGCTGAACACGGCCTTCCGGTAAGCGCCTTCGACGCGCAGGAGGAAATGCTCGACCGGACGGGTGCTGTAATTGATCATCTCGACCGACAACTTGCCCGGGCCCGCCCGGTGGGACATGGCTACCACAGGGTCCGCTCCGATCACGCGCACATCGCGGGTGCGCCAGCCTTGGGCATCGAGAATGTCGAGGGCGAACTCGGCGGGGTCCGCCACCGGCGCCCGGTACGCCAGGATGGTTCCCTTCCCCAAGGTATAAAGGTCGCACTCCTCTTCGCTCTTGGTTTTGCGGGCGCCGCTCGCGATCCACCAGGCTTTCTGCCTGTCCTCCAGCGGGGCGACGACCAACTGCCCTCCGGCGGAGGCGAAAGCCAGGGCGGCCTTGCGGGCCTCGGGCGAGGGATGCAATGCCGCGGCCACCAGGATGCGGTAGCCGTCGGGACGAAACGCCGGAAGCCTGGCGGGTGGAAATACCGCGGGACCGGTGCCCCGGCGGTACATCATGTTGAGGAGCTCGCCATGCTCCTCCAGGTTGTCGGCCGCCAGGGCAACTCGGGAAGCCGGCGGCTGCTCGAAGACCGCGCGCCTCGCTCCAAGAAAGGCGGCCGTGTTTGCCAGCGCCCGCCAGGCTCGCTCCGCGCGGCCGTCTCCCTGCAACAGCGCGCCGCGGTAATCGGCCGGGATCGTGAGGACCACGTTGCCGCCGGCGGCGGCGGTTTCAATCAGGCCGAGCTCCACGGTATGGAACGGCAGGCGGCGGCTTGGCGATACGCCCGCGTCGCCGTCCGCCCGGTACCCCAGGATGGCCGGCCGGTGGGAATACAGGCCCCGCAGGTAGGCCACCAGGTACGAATTGGCGTCGATCCAGGCCGACCCCGTGGCGGAGGCTGCCGACGGGTCATTGGGCTGGACACCCGGCCACAGCCCGGCCCGCAGAACCGCATAGGCGGGCGCGACATTCCAGGCCGCCTGTTTGGCATCCAGCAGTACGAACTGGGTCAGGCCGGCCTGGCTGGACACAAAGGACCGCAGCGCCGCCTCCTCCCCGAAAGCGGGGTACATCACGCCGGAAAAACCCGCCTCCCGCGCGCGCCGCACCAGCTCCGCAGCCTGCGCGGCCGATTCGATCTCCGCCACGGCCTCGACTCCGGCTTCGCGGCAGGCGCGCGCCGCCGCCGCCGGATCCTTTCCGGGAAACGGCACGAACACCGCCCGGACCCCGAGTTCCTTCAGCCGGGAAAGCGCGGCCGCGCCGGGGTCCGGCCAGCGGACCAGCAGGTCCCGTTGAGGATCGATGGCCGCGCCCAGCAGAGGCGCGAGCAGAGAGCACAGCGCGAGCAGTGGTTTTCTCATAGGTGCCACGATTCCCAGGCGATGATAGCATGAGTTACATATGGAAGCCCGCATATCTCGACGCGCATCATTACGCTCCCTGGCAGCCGCTCCTCTGGCCGCCTTGCCCTCCCAAGCCGGGATTGTCCGCACCGACCGGGGTTACATCGATCTGCGCAAGGTCAGGCTTTGGGAGAACACGCGCAAGGAGTTCCGGGAGAGCCTGGAGGGCGGCACCTTGAAGGCGGTCATCATCCCGACCGCGTCCACCGAGCAGCACAACGAGCACCTGGCCATGATCCACGACACGGCCAGCGTCACCCTGGTGGCCGAGCAGGCGGCCCTTCGGCTTTTTCCGCAGGTGCTGGTGGCCACCCCGGTCTCCATCGGAGTCTCCGAGCACTGGATGGATCGCAAGGGAACCCTCAGCCTGCGCAAGGAAACCTTTCAGAACGTGGTCTTCGACGTGGCCGAGAGTCTGAAACGACACGGCGTGCAGAGAGTCCTGATCCTCAACGGCCACGGCGGGAACATCGCCCCGCTGAAGGAAGCTCTCCCCGATTTCCGCGCCAAGCTGGGCATCGACGTCCAGTTCAATTCCTACTGGGATGCCTACACGCCGGAGATCATCCGCAAGTACATGGACAGCAACACGGCGCCTGGGCACGCCGCGGAATTCGAGACTTCTTTCGCCCTGGCGGCATTCCCGGAGCGGGTTCACTGGGAAAAAGTCGATTACGAGAGAGACAAGGGCCGGTTCGGCATCAAGACCCGGGCTTCCGCCGAGCAGGACGAGAAGTTCGCCAAGGAAGCGCGCATGGCGTCGACGGCCAAGGGCGAGGCCATGATCGGCATCGCGGTGGACTGGGTGGCCAACCGCCTCCAGCAGATGATCTCCGCCTGAACGCTACCGGCGGTGCGCCCGCAGCAGCAGGCGCACCGCCGCCTCCACCAGCATCTCGCCGGACCCGGCCGCGCAGCGCGCGCTGACGGCCTCATAGGCGCCCTCCGGGTAGGCCTTGCGGTCCGGCACGTAGCCCACCGATCCGTTGGCCAGTTCCGCCACAACCGTGTAGCGAAAGGGCGAGGCCATCTTGATGGCCATGCCGAGTTCGGTGAAGATCTCGCCGGGCAATCCGACCCAAGCCACGTCGCGGCCCAACGCAATCACTTGCACCTCGGCTTCCAGCGGCTTCCCGCTGCGCTCGACGACGTCGCTGATCTTGAAAGCGCGCACCAGGTCCATGAACGGCGCGGCGTTCTTCGTCCCGAACGTGGGCGTGATTTTGCGGGCCCATTCCAGGTCGGCGGCGGTCACTTCCGGCAAGGGCAAGTTGAGCATCTCGCTGCCCGCCCGGACGCTGCCGCCCTCCAGCGGTTCCAAACGCTTCATGGTCTTCAGCACCTCCGCCGCCAGGACGGCGCCGATGCGGGCGGCCTCGTTGTGGCCCTTCTGCCTGTCCCGCCAGTGCACGTCGATGTGGTTCAGATTGCCCGCGCAACCGATGCTGAATACGGTGAGCAGTCCGGGACGGGCTTCGTGGAGCACTTTCCCCAGGGTGTAGGGATAGTCGGCCGAATACTGCAGCCCGCCGACCGTGTCCAGGTGCAGGGCGTAGTTCACGTAGGCCGCCAGGGGCGAGCCGTCCGGCTGTTCGAAGTAAACCACGGGCACTTGAGGGTCGATGGGCCCGGCGGGGCGCACAATGTTCGGATTCAGCTTGCCGGGGTTCCAGCCTACCGTACCGTCCTTCATGTGGAAACGCCGGTTGAAAGTCAGCGAGGGCTCGGCGCCCAGGCCGGCCGAGACCCTGGCGGGCTTCAGCGCCGCATTCGCCAGCCGCACGCTTTCAGCGATCCTGCCGGGCAGCGCGGCCATGTATTCGGTGGCAATGCGGAGCATCTCGCCTTCCAGGTTGTAGCGCGAGCCGCCGCTCAGGATCACCGGTCCGGTGTGGCTGTGAGTGGCGCTGATCATCACGTGCGAGGCTTCGATTCCCGATTCCCGCGCGATCAACTGGCGGGCCTGCTCGACGACCGCGCGCGGAAGCCCGGAGACGTCGCAGACCACCAGCGCCGCCGTGGCGCCGTCCTTTTCCAGAACGATGGCCTTGGCCCACAGGT
>JADZAF010000021.1 GCA_020852755.1 Bryobacterales bacterium | reverse complement strand
GGGCGGAAGCGGACGCGGCCAGCAAGAGGATCATTGGCAACCAGGCCATGTCTCACTATGGCGAATGCCTGCTATCCAGGCAACCCGGAACAGCGGCCGCCGTTCTATACTTGCCGTTCAGTGAGCACTCATTCCGCTATCATCGAAGGCGCTTACCTGCGCGACCTGCTGGACCAGCCCGCGGCGCTCGCCCGCACACTGGCGGGCCTGGCGGAGACTCCGGCCCTGGCGGCCGTTGGACGGCGGGACTTCCGCCGCGTGGTCCTGACCGGCATGGGCTCCTCGCTGCACGCGTTGTGGCCGATCCAGACGCGGCTGGCCCGGTGCGGGCGGACGGCGATCCTGGTGGAGACGTCGGAGCTGATCCATTACCGGCCGGATCTGCCGGGCGCCGGGACGCTGATCGTGGCGGTGTCGCAATCGGGCCGCAGCGCGGAGATCGTGCGGCTGGCGAGGAACCTGGGCGGCAGCTGCCTGCTGGGAGTCACCAACGATCCGGAGTCCCCCCTGGCGCAAGCCGCGGACGCGGTGGTCCTGATGCACGCGGGCCTGGAATTCTCGGTTTCCTGCAAGACCTACCTGGCCACGCTGCTGGCGCTGGAATGGCTGGGGGACCAGCTGGCCGGCGAAGGGACCGGGGAGACGGCGGTACTGGCCGCTGCGCCGGACGCCGTTTCTTCGTATCTGGCGGAGTGGAGAAACCACGTGCGGGAGATCCAGGAAGCGATGACGGGCGTGCGCAACCTGTTTCTGGCCGGCCGGGGCCCGTCGCTGGCGGCCGTGCACACCGGGGGTCTGATCGTGAAGGAGGCCGCACATTTCCCGGCCGAGGGGATGAGCGCGGCGGCCTTTCGCCATGGCCCGCTGGAGATGGCGGGGCCGGAGTCGTTCCTGCTGCTGTTCGCGGGCGAGGAGCGTACGCGCGGCCTGAACGAAAAGCTGGCATCGGACGTGGAAGCGGCGGGCGGCCGGGTCGCGGTGGTGGGCGAAAAGGCGCCGCGAGCCGCGTTCCGGCTGCCGCCGGCTCCGGCGCGATTGCTGCCGGTGCTGGAGATTCTGCCGGTCCAGATGGCGACCCTTGCCCTGGCCGGGATGGCGGGCCGGGAGGCGGGAGCCTTCACCCGGGCGAGGAAGATTACTGCAGACGAGTAGAACCATGCGGAGAAAGACGTTCCTTGGGGCTTTGGGCGCCGGCGCGGTGGCGAACGCGGCGCAGGAGGGCGCCTCGGCGGGCGTGGAACGCCAGCGGAGGCCTTTCCAGGTGTGGATCGCGAACCTGGTGGACAACCTCGATTCGAAGCTGGACCCGGAGTCGCGGCGCGCGGTGATGGAATCGTGCGGGCGGGCCTGCGCGCGGCGCAGTTCGGTGGCGCAGGCGGCCCAAGGCGGGGTGGACGGGCTGGTGGCCGTCCTGGCAAAACATCTGGGAGCGGAGAACGCGAGCCGCCACGGCGGCACCGTCAGGCTTCGTTACACCAAGTGCTACTGCCCGCTGGTGGCAGACGGCCCGGAGCGGCTCTCCGGAACCTGGTGCGAGTGCTCGCGCGGCTGGGTGCTGGAACTGTTTCAGGCCGCCGCTGGAAAACCGGTCGAGGTGGAGCTGTTGAGCTCCATCAAGCGGGGCGATCCGAACTGCGATTTCGTAGTACGCCTGTAAAGCCGGCGCACGTCAGCGGCCGAAACGGAAGAGTTTCCTGAATTCCGGACCGAATTCCCGGATCACGTTAAACCCCATGGAAATGCCTACCTGCACGTGACCGGACTGGAGACCGTCCTTGAGAGGCCGGTAGCGGTCCGGATACCAGTAGGTGGAGATCATGTTGGCGCTGTAGTATGAGCCCAGCAGCGGAAGGTTGGGGACGCTCGCTCCCCGCGCGTTCCGGGTAATGAAGGGTCGCGAGAGCGCGTAGCCCAGGCGGCGAAACCCGCCTTCACAACCGCACCGGCGGTAACCGGTCTGGTAGCCGGCCGCAGCAGCGCTGCCGTGGTAGAGCGCCGTCTGCAACTGCGCTTCGGCGAAGCGCGCTGCCACCCGCTTGCCGAAGGCGCCTGCGCCCTGGCCCCACTCCGGAGGCTCGTTGCCCTTCTGCCCTCCGGCTGCCGGACCCATCACACGGAAAAAGGCTCCAGGCGAGAGGAACGCTTCCCGCAGATACTCGCGGCGCCGCTCCCCGGCCGTCTGCGCCAGAAAGGCGGGGCGGATGGCGACGGCGGCAACGGCGGCGGTGCCGGAACCCGGGTCCGCCAGGACCGTTTGCGCGGGCAGCAGTATAGCGATACCGGCGAGAGCAGCGGAAAGAGCGGTCAGCCTCATCAGGCGTTAAGATGTTCACACTTTCCCCGGCGTCGCAGGAAATTCACGGGTGGCGCTGGCGCCACGACGCTACCAGTTAGTGTAAGAGCCGTCCGGGCGGCGGAGGGTCTGGATCGGCGCGTAAGGTTCGGTGACCTCCAGGATCATCTGCAACTGCCGGGTGTCCACTTCCACTCCGAGGCCCGGGCGCTGGTTGGGCCACAACTTACCGGCCTTGAAGTCGTAAGCCTGTTTCAGGTAGGGCCACTTGAGGTCGCCTTTTCCCAGCATTTCCATCAGAACCGGGCCGGAGAAAGCGCCGCAGACATGCACCAGGGCGGCCTCGGAGATCGGGCCGGTGAAGTGGGGCGTCAACCCGACGTAGTGGGTCTCGCACATGTTGGCGATCTTGATGTACTCGGTGATGCCGCCGACGTTCGGCACGGTGACGCGAACATAGTCGGTGAGGCGCTGCTCCACGAATTCGTTGACGTCCCAGCGGTCGCCGAACTGCTCTCCTACAGAGATCGGCACTTTTACCTGCTGCCGCAGCGTGCGGTACACGCCCGGGTTCTCCGAGCGGACCAGGTCCTCGACGAAGTAGGGGCGCAGGGGCTCGATCAGGTTGCTGAGGGCAACCGCGTCTGCCATATCCAGGCGGGTGTGGTAATCGATGCACCAGGCGCCGTCCTTGCCGACCGCCTCGCGGATCTCCCGGCATTGCTCGTAGGTGCGGCGCACCTCCTCGAAACGGTCGAAGATGCGGCCTCCGGTGACCCCGGTCCGGAAGGCGCGGTACCCGAACTCCACGCAGGCCCGGGCGGTTTCCTTGAGATCGCCCTGGCGCGGGAATCCGGTCGCGTAGCACTCCACGTGGTCCCGGGTAAGCCCGCCCAGCAGGTCATGGAGCGGAACGCCGAGGGCCTTGCCCTTCAGGTCCCAAAGAGCCATGTCGAGCGCGCCGAGGGCGTGCAGTTTCTCCCGGCCGGCCGGATAGAAGTAGCCGCGGTACATGGTCTGCCAGTGATGTTCGATGCGGAACGGATTCTGGCCGATCAGCATGCCCGCGCACTGCTCCATGGTGTCGTGGGCGCCGCCTTCGCCGATTCCCACCAGGCCGGCGTCGGTCTCCACCATCACGACGTTCGTGCTCTGATTGAACAGAGGCTGGTGCGTGTTGGGCCGCGAAGCCGCGTCGGTGGGGGACTTGTAGTAGCGGATACGGGTGATCCTGGCCTTGGGCAGCGCGGCCTGGGCCAGGGGGCCGCGAGCGAACGCCGCGCCCGCCAGGGCGGTCTGCAGAAAATTTCTCCGGTTCATGGCAACTCCTGTAGGATCTAATCTACAAGAGGAGCATGCGCATGCGCTGGATCTTCTGGGCTATGCTGTTGCCGGCGGCCTGGTCCGCCGGAAAGGGTGAAATGCTGGTCTCGACCGAATGGCTGGCGGAGAGGCTGAACGACCCTTCGCTGGTAATTTTGCATACGGGTTCCGCCAAAGACTACCAGACCGGGCACATCCCGGGCGCGCGGCTGGTGACGCTGGCCGACATTTCGGTGACTGGGGAGCGGGGTTTGCGGCTGGAACTTCCCCCGGTGGAAACGCTGCGGCAGGCATTCGGGAGGCTGGGGGTGTCCGATGCCTCGCGCATCGTGGTCTACGCGGGCAACGACTCGATTCAGTCGGCCACGCGGGTCTGGTTCACATTGGATTACCTGGGCCTGGGCGGCCGGGCGGGCCTGCTCGACGGCGGCCTGGCGGCCTGGCGGACGGAGGGCCGTCCGCTCAGCACGGAGGCGCCGCGCGTGGAACCAGCCGTTTTCACGGCCCGGCCGCGGCGGGACGTGGTGGCGGATGCCGGCTGGCTGCGCGAGCGGTTGGGCCGGGTCACGGTTCTGGATGCGCGCACGCCGGAGTTCTACAGCGGCGCCGATCCGGGCGGCATGCCGCGGGCGGGCCACATTCCGGGCGCCCGCAACGTCCCCTTCAACACGCTGTGGAACGCGGACAGGAAGTGGAAGCCGGCAGCGGAGCTGAGGGCGATGTTCGGCCCGGCGAAGGCGGTGGTCACGTACTGCCATATCGGGCAGCAGGCCACCGCTCTCTACTTCGCGGCGCGCACCCTGGGGCTGGAGGTCCGCCTCTACGACGGCTCCTTCCAGGACTGGAGCAGCCGCCCGGAATTGCCGGTGGAATCCGGCCGCTAGCCGCGCGGCCGCCGGCGCTACACTAAGAGGACAGAGGAGTCCCAAAATGAAGACTCCGGATGACTCCGGCAGCGGTCGAATCTCCCGGGTGTTCCTCGTCCTGGTTTTCTGCGACCTGTTCCTGCCCGCGCCGATACTCGCCGGCGCGCCGCAGGCGACCGTACAGGCGGAGCGCACTACCGTATACGCCAAGCCGCGAGCGCGCGACGACGCGGCCGTCAAAACGCTGAAGCGCGGCGATGCCGTGGAAGTCGGGATGTCGGTTTCCTCCGGCGACGGAGACTGGTGCGAGGTCAGCGACCCCGCCGACCACCGCGCGCTGGGCTACGTGCGCTGCGGCGACATCAAGCGCCGGGAGCAGGCCGGTCCGGCGCCCGAGTATGTTTCGGCTCCGGCTGCGCCCGCGGGTGCAGCCGTCCGCACAGTCCCAAACCCCTCCGGCGTGCCATTCGACGCCGGATGGCGCTACGTTCGCATACTGCAATTCTGGAGCGGACAGTTCGAGTTTACGCCGGAACAGCAAGGCGCTCTCCAGAGCCTTGCCGATGCGCGGGGGATGACCGCATGCAGGCAGCAGATTGAAGCTTACGCGCGCAACTACGCCAGGGAGCTGACAGAACCGCCGCCCGGCCGGCCCGATCCGGAGTACCAGCGCAGGCTGGAATCCATGAAGACCGACTTGAACCGCTTCTGGTATCCCTGCGAGATGAGGCGGGTCGAAGTACTGGAGCGGCTGCCGGGTCTGATGACGGCCGAACAGAGGAATTCCAAGGCCCGGCTTCTGGAGACGTTTCAGAAAGAAGTCGCCACCCTGCGGAAGACGCTCACGTCACCGGATCTCTACCGGGGAGTCCGGTAGCGCGCGGAGCGCGAGGAAACAGCGCGCTCCCTTTGGTCGCGGCTCGGAAACGGGGCTCCCCCGGGACAGGAAAGAGCGTCAGGCCAGCAGTTCCAGCTCGATCTTCTTCTCAGCCGGGTCCAGCCGCGTGATGCGGAAGCTGCGGACCTGTCCGGCGCGCGCCGGTTCCCGCTTGCCGCTGGGCATTCCCACCACCTGGCCGGTTTTCCACTTGGAAGAGAGCAACTGGCCGAGCAGGGTGATGTCCGGCTTGCCCTCGGAGGCGCTTTCCGAGGCGGTTTCCGCCCGTTCCTCGGGCACCTTGCAGAGCGCCTGGATGCCCTGGCCCAGCTCCACCCGGGCCTTGCCCTTGGAAACGTCCGCCACACGGCCGGTGACCAGATCGCCCTCGCGGTGCTCGGAGATGTACTCGTCCACCGTGGTAGGCTGCAGCTGCTTCAGCCCCAGCCGGATGCGCCGCCGGTTGACATCCAGCTCGAGCACCTGGGCGCGCACCGCCTGCCCTTCCTTCACGACCTCTTTGGGATGGCCGACGTGTTTCTCGGCGCTCATGTCGCTGACGTGGATCATGCCCTCGATCCCTTCGCCCAGCTCCACCCAGGCGCCGAACTTGGTCATATTGCGGACCGGGCCTTCCACCACACTCCCCACCGGGAAGCGGGTCTTGGCCTGCTCCCAGGGATCGCCCAGAGCCTGCTTCAACCCGAGGGAGACGCGGCGCTCGGCCGTGCTGACGCCCAGCACCATGACCTCGACGGAATCGCCCGGCTTCACCACGTCGCTGGGCTTGCGGACTTTCTTGGACCAGGAAAGCTCGGTGAGGTGGATGAGACCCTCGAGTCCCGGCTCGAGTTCGACGAAAGCGCCGAAATCGGTCACGCGCGTCACTGCGCCGCACACCCGCTGGCCGACGGAGTATTTCTCGCCGGCGGTGGTCCAGGGGTCGGGCGCCAGCTGTTTCATGCCCAAGGAAATGCGCCGCTTGTTCGGGTCCACCTTGAGGACCTGCACGTCCACGGAGTCGCCCACGGAGAGCACATCGGCGGGCTTGTTCACGCGGCCCCAGGAGATGTCGGCCACGTGCAGCAGGCCGTCCACGCCGCCGATATCCACGAAAGCGCCGTAATCGGTGAGGGTGCGGACCGTGCCGCGCAACACCTCGCCCTCCTTCAATTCGGAGTAGCGCGCCTCGCGGGCCCGCTTCTCCTCCTCTTCGAGCACCACCCGGCGGTCCACCACCACGTCCTCGCTCTGGGTGTCGAGCTTGATGATGCGGCAGGCGATCTCCTGGCCGACCAGCTTTTCCATCTCGGCCGCGTCGCGCGCTCCGCTTCTGGAAGCGGGCATGAAGGCGCGCACGCCGATGTCCACGCTGAAGCCGCCCTTGATCTGGCCGCTCACCACGCCGCCAATGGCCGTCTTCTCCTGAAAGGCTTTCTCCAGCGCGCTCCAATCGCGCGGCCGGCGGACCCGGATCTTGGACAGGCGGTAGTAGCCTTCGGAGTCGCGGCCGGTGATGGAGACCTGAACCATGTCTCCCACCCGTACGTCGACGTTGCCGGCATCGTCGCGGAAATCGGCCGCCGGGATGATGCCTTCGGTCTTGTAGCCGATATCGACGAAAACCGAATCCGGGGAGACGGCCACCACGGTGCCTTCCCGGCCGCCATCGCCGGCGGGATCCGGCCGCTGCTGGCGGGAATGCTCGTAGGCCTGGAGAATGTCTCCAAAGGAGGAGCCTGTTTCGGGGGTCGCCGCAACGGGATCGTCGCGGTCGAGGGATTGCTGTGCCATTGGTGTGTTCTTTATCCATTTTGGCACAATCCCGGTTACCATATCAGCGTGCAGTTCCGTCAAAAGGGCCGTTTCGTCCGGGTACAGGATTTCGTGTGGATCCTGCTGTTCGGCTCGATGGCGGCGGTGATCCCGGCGCGCGACGCGATGGAGACCGCGCTGCTGACGGCGCTGGCCCTGGTGCAGATTCTGGAGCCGCGTTTCGCGTTCTTCGAAACCTATCGCGGCAAGGTGACCTCGATCCTTTTGAAGCTGCTGCTGGCCTACCTGTTGACCGGCTACACGGGCGGCATCAACAGCTCCTTCTATCTGGTTCTGCTGGTGCCGGTGCTCTCGGCGGCCACTTCTTTCGGGGTGGCGGGCACGGTGCTGTTCACCGCCATCGCCTGCGCCGCGTATCTTTCGTTCCTGCTGTACATCGACTGGGACCGCTACGTGCTCGGTCCCTGGGACCAGCGGCAACTGGTGCTGCGGCTGGTGCTCTTGGCGCTGATCGGATACCTGACCAACCGGCTGGCCGAGGCGCTCCGGGAACAATCGGAGAAGCACCGCTCGGTGGCCGAACAACTGGCCGAGGCGAACCGCAGCCTGCAGGCCGCCGAGGCGGCCATGCGGCGTTCGGAGCGGCTGGCGGCGCTGGGGCAGCTTTCCGCGGGCCTGGCGCACGAACTGCGCAACCCGCTGGGCACCATCCGGGCCTCGGCCGAGATGCTGGAAAAGAGCGTCTCGGAGGAAAACGAAGTGGCGCGGGAGATGGCCGGTTTCATACGGGTCGAAGTGGATCGCACCAACTCCCTGGTGACGCGCTTCCTGGAATTCGCGCGGCCCATGCCGCTGCGCCTGGCGCCCGGGGAGCTGGGCGAGGTGATCGACCGGGCAGCCGCCCACCTGGCCCGCAACTCGCCCCGCTACGAGGTGGCGGTCTACCGCAATTACTCGCCGGACATCCCGCCGTTTCCGATGGACGCGGAGCTGATGGAACGGGCTGTTTACAACCTGCTGTTGAACGCGGCCCAGGCCACGCCGCCGGGCGGCGCCATCACGGTGAAGACGCGGGCCTCGGAGCATAACGCCGAGATCGCGGTGATCGACCGCGGCGCGGGCATCGACCGCAAACACCTGGAGAACATCTTCAACCCGTTTTTCACCACCAAGCCGGAGGGCGTCGGCCTGGGGCTGGCGATCGTCTCGAAGATCGTCGACGAGCACGGCGGTAAAATAGGAGTCGAGAGCGAACCCGGAAAAGGCAGCGTCTTCCGCATCTACTTGCCCATGCGCCAGGCCGAGCCTCCGCAACCTTCCCAAGCGCAGCCATGAAGAAACACATCCTCATCGTCGAAGACGAAGAGAAACTCCGCCGCGTCATCGAACTGCACCTGCTGGCCAACGGGTTTGAAGTGGAGAAGACCGGCTGCGCCGAGGAGGCGCTGCGGCTGGCCGACTGGGCCGACCTGGTGCTGACCGACCTGCGCCTGCCCGGCATGGACGGGCTGGAGCTGCTGAGCCAGCTGCGCCGCCAGAACATGCAGGCCGCGGTCATCCTGATGACCGCCTTCGGCACCGTGGAGAGCGCCGTGGAGGCCATGAAGTCCGGAGCGGTCGACTTCCTGATGAAGCCCTTCTCGCTGGAGCACCTGATGGCGGTGATCCACAAGGCGCTGGAGATGCGCGCCCTGCGCGACGAGAACCGGCAGTTGAAGGAGGAACTCGGCCGCCGCTACCAGTACGGCAACATGGTGGGGCGCAGCCCGCTGATGCAGGAGATCTTCGCCACGGTGGAGCGGGTGGCCTCGTCGCGCGCCACGGTCCTGCTGGCCGGGGAGAGCGGGGTGGGCAAGGACCTGATCGCCCGCGCTATCCATTTCCACTCGCCGCGCCGGGAGCGGCCGTTCGTCAAGATCAACTGCACGGCCATTCCCGAGAACCTGATGGAGAGCGAGCTGTTCGGCTATGAGAAGGGCGCCTTCACCGGAGCGGTACAGAACAAGCCGGGCAAGTTCGAGCAGGCCGATACGGGCACCGTGTTCCTGGATGAGATCGGGGACGTGCCGCCCTCCATCCAGGTGAAGCTGCGGCGTGTGCTGCAGGAGCGGGAGTTCGAGCGGCTGGGCAGCAACAAGACCCGCCGGATCGACGTGCGGGTGGTGGCCGCCACCAACCAGGACCTGCGCGCCGCCCTGGAGCAGGGCACCTTCCGCGAAGACCTCTACTACCGTTTGAACGTGGTGCCCATCAACATTCCGCCGCTGCGCGCGCGCAAGGAGGACATCCCCTTTCTGGCCGAGCACTTCGTGCGCAAGCTGGCGCCGGACTGCGGCAGCCGGGTGGAATCGATCACCGAAGCCGCCCTGAAGAAGCTGATGGAGTACCACTGGCCGGGCAACGTGCGGGAGCTGGAGAACGTGATCGAGCGCAGCCTGGTGATGTGCCGGGGAACCCAGCTGGACGCGGCCGACATCCAGATGGACATCGCGCCCCGGCGGCGCAATCACACCGGCGAGCACCTGCTGCCGGAGGGCCTCACGCTGGACGAGTTCGAGCGCGACATCATCCGCGAGGCGCTGCGGCGGGCGGACGGCAACAAGAGCCAGGCGGCGCGCATTCTGGGTCTCAGCCGCAACGCCCTGCGCTACCGCCTGACCCAGATAGGCATCGAGAGCTGAATGCTTTTTCGCATTGCTATACTGGTTATTTCCAGCCCATCCAGGAGTGCTTTTCGTAGATGATCTCAGCCACCCAAATGCGTCCGGGCATGGTGATCAAGTTCAACAACGACTTGTTTTCCATCTTCAGCGTGAACCATCGCACGCCCGGTAACCTGCGCGGCTTCGTGCAAGCCAAAATGCGCAACCTGCGCAGCGGCACCATGATTGAGCACCGGTTCTCGTCGGAAGACCGCGTGGAACGCGCGCAGCTCGACGAGCGCGAGATGGAGTACCTGTACGACGACGGGGACTACTTCTACTTCATGGATACCGAGAACTTCGAGCAGATGCACCTGACCCGGGAGATCCTGGGCGACGGCGTCGGCTACCTGATCCCGCAACTGCGGGTCCACGTCGAGTTCTACGAAGGCAAGCCCATGAGCGTGGAACTGCCGCCCACGGTGGACCTGACGGTGGTGGAGACCGAACCGAGCCTGAAGGGCGCCACGGTTTCCAACGTCACCAAGCCGGCCAAGCTCGAGACCGGGCTGGTGGTCCAGGTGCCGCCTTTCATCGCCACGGGCGAGAAGATCCGCGTGAGCACGGCCGAAGGCACCTATCAGGAACGGGCCTGAAGGGCCGCGGCCAGCTCGTCCTCTTCCTCCGGAAACACGGTCCGCAAGTCCAGCAGCAGCCTCTCCTTCTCGATGCGCGCCACCACCGGCGGCCGGCCGGTCCGCAGGCGCCGTTCGAACTCCACCAGTTCCTTGTGGGCGATGGAGATGAGCCAGGTGGGCACGGACTGCGCGGGGGTTGAGCCGCCGCCGATCACCGAGCGGCCTTCCACCAGCGCGGCGTCCAGGCCGCTGATCTTCGCCAGCACCCGCTGGGCACGGACGCGGATTTCCTGGCTGCTCTGCCGGATCATCCAAACGGCGGGGATGGCGTCCCAGCGCTCCAGCAGCACGTTGCGCAGGGTGGTTTCCAGCGCCTGGTAGATCAGCTTGCCGGCCCGCAAGGCGCGGAACATTGGATTCCGCCGCAAGCGGGCGACGGTCGGGGCTTTGCCCGCCAGGATTCCGGCTTGCGGTCCGCCCAGCAGTTTATCTCCGCTGAAAGAGATCAGGTCCGCGCCGGCCCGCAGGCTCTCCTGGGCCAGCGGTTCGTGGATGCCGCAGGCGCGCAGATCCACCAGGCACCCGCTGCCGAGGTCTTCGTACACGGGGATTCCGCGCTCGCGCCCCAGAGCGGCGAGTTCCTCCAACGAGGGTTGGGCGGTGAAGCCTTCGATGCGGAAATTGCTGCGGTGCACGCGCAGCAGCAGCCGGGTGCGTTCGTTGATGCCGGCGCGGTAGTCGTCGATGTGGGTCCGGTTGGTGGTTCCGACCTCGCGCAGCAGGGCTCCGGAACGGGCCATGATGTCGGGGATTCGGAAGCCATCGCCGATCTCGATCAGCTCCCCCCGCGAGACCAGCACTTCGTGGCCCGCCGCCAGTTCGTTCAACGCCAGAAAGACCGCGGCGGCGTTGTTATTCACGGCGATGCCGGGCGCGCCCAGCAGGTTCTCGAGGAGGCCGGAGAGGTGTACGTCGCGCTTGCCGCGCCGGCCGGAAGCGAGGTCGTATTCGAGGTTGGAATAGCCGGGGATGAAGACCGCCTCGCCCAGCGGCGCGCGGCCGAGGTTGGTGTGCAGCACGACTCCGGTGGCGTTGATGACCTTCTCCAGAGAGGGCGCGGCAAGGCGCCGCAGAGCCCGCTCCACGCGCGGTTCCACGGGTTCCGGTTCCCGGCCCGCGGCAATCGCGCCGCGCGACTCCTCCAGGGCCCGGCGCACCTCAACCACCACCAGCGGGCGTGGAAATTCCCGGAGCAGGTGGGACAGCCCGGCGAGGGTCTCATCCACGGAAGGCAACTGGCGCAGCCGTTCGGAGGAGGTCACGCGTCGATGGTACCCGCGCGACCCGTCACTTGTCTAGCGCCGCCGGGAGGATTACACTGGAAGTTCCGGGGCGTGGCTCAGCCTGGCTAGAGCGCCTGGTTCGGGACCAGGAGGTCGGTGGTTCGAATCCACTCGCCCCGACCAAGAATCCTTTTATAGTCGAAACAGATGCGGCGGTTGGAGATTTTTGCTTCCAACTGCAGTCTCGCTGTTGTGCCCACCCCGGACCACTTGCTACGCGGCGTGTGCCGTGTCTGTGCTGGTCGCCGCGGGCTTCGCGCCGTCGTGGCCGTTACGCGCGTCCGGCGGCCTCGTGGGCGCTACGCGCCTGCGGGTGGATACGCAGCGCCGCTTCGTAAGAGAAGTCGCTGTGCCCGGCCAGGTAGCCCAACGTGTACGGGTCCATGTGCGCGGCCCATCGCGTGAGGCAGGTGTGCCGGAAGGTGTAGAGCGGAAACTCGGCGACCTTCGCGATCGCGCCGCGTAGCGCGCGGAAGCTCACCCCGCCCGGCGGGTCCGGATGGCGGCCGCCCGGTCGAAGATCTCATCACGGGTCAGGCCGGCCTCGTGGTACATGGCGAAGATGTTGGCGTCCGGCGTCTCGGGCGGGATGGTGTGGGAAGCGGCCAGGATATAGCCGCCGCCGTCCGCCGTCATGCCTTCGATCAACCGCGCGGTCGCGCGCCGCACCTCCGCGGCGCTGCCGGAGGGCAGCAGTCCCTGGGTGT